>VGEM01000009.1 GCA_016869315.1 Alphaproteobacteria bacterium
GAGGCGCTGGACCAGCACCTTGAGGATGCGCAGCACAAACGGATTGAGTTTCTCGAGATGGAAATTGAAATCGCTGCGGTGGATGACGATCGCCTCCAGGTCGTCTTTGACGGTCGCGGTCGCGGTGCGCCGGATGTCGACGATCAGCGCCATTTCACCGACGATCTCGCTGTTGCGCAGCGTCAGAAACGTTTGGTCCCGACCGGCGCGGTCTCGCCGGCTCAATGTCACGGCGCCGTTCGAAATAATGTAGGCGTTGTCGGCGAAGTCGCCCTCCTTGAACAGGACGTGCCCCTTGGGAAATTTCTGGGTGCCGAGCTGGCCGAGCTGCGGCCGAGGGTCGGGGGTTTTTGGCTTTTTCTTCGGCGAGGCCATGTTTTCGTTCGACGCTGGTTGGTGGACGAGCGGCTCATTTCGCGCCGGAATGCGGCCCGAGTCAATTGCGGGCGCACGCCGGGTATGCGAGGACTTGGCCAATGACGCGGACGGCTTCATGACAACCACATCCCAATCACGCCGCGCGGCCTTGGCTGTGCTTTCTGGTGGGTTGGCAACCGGTGTCGCGGGTTGCGGCTTTCGGCCGATGTATGGCCGGTCGGCGGCGTCAGGCCGGGCCGATGTGCGCGCGGCGCTGGCCCAGCTTCGCGTCAATCCGATCCCGGATCGCCAGGGTCAGCGCTTGCGGCAGATTCTGCGCGAGAGTCTGGCGTCGAGCGGCGAGGCTTCGTCTTTTGAGCTTGAAGTCAAGCTGGCGCAGAGCATTCAAGAGCTGGGCGTGCGGAGGGACTCGACGACGTCGCGCGCGAATCTGATTTTCGGCGCCACGTTGACCTTGCGCGAGAGCGGCGCGGTGGCTTTTGTCGACAACGTGCGATCGATCGTCAGCTACAACATTCTGGACGATCAGTACGGTACGGTGGCCTCGCAGTCCGACGCGGAGGATCGCGCGCTTCGCCAGATCGGCGACGAAATCACGACGCGGCTCGGGATTTTTTTCGACCGGCAGCTGGCCGGACGCCGGTGATCTCGCGATGAAGCTGACGCGCGCGGCGGTCGAAGGATTTATCAAAAAGCCCGACGCCAAGGTACGTGCCGTGCTGTTGCATGGGCCCGACGCCGGCCTGGTGCGCGAACGCATGAACCTGTTGACGACCGCGGTCGCGGGGTCGGTTGACGATCCGTTTCGGGTCAGCGAGCTGTCGGCGTCGGTCGTGCGTGACGATCCGGCGCGGTTGGCCGACGAGGCAGCGGCGCTGAGCTTTTCCGGTGGACGGCGTGTTGTTCGTCTCCGCGGCGAGGACGCCGATGGGCGGCTTGAGACCGCGTTGGCGAAAGCCTTCGAGTCTTTTTTCGAAACTTCGGTCGGAGAATCGCTTGTGATCGTTGCCGTCGGCGAGGTTGGATCCCGCGCGGCATTGGTGCGGGTCTTCGAGGCCGCGGCCGCCGGAGCGGCCATCGGTTGCTACCTCGACGACGAACGCACACTGGAAGGCGTGATTCGCGATACGATGAAGCGGGCAAACCTCGAGCCGACCGCGGACGCCCTGGCTTATCTGGTCGATCACTTAGGCGGCAATCGCGAAGTGACCCGCCGCGAGCTTGAGAAGCTTGCGCTCTATGTCGGGCATCCAGGGGCGGTGACTGAGGACGACGCCATTGCCTGTGTCGGCGACGGCGCGGCGCTCGCGCTCGACGATCTGGTGATGGCAGTTGGCGACGGCGACCAGCCGACGGTGCAGCGCATTTATGCGCGGTTGCTCGATGAGGGCACATCGCCGATTTCGGTGCTCGGCGCCGTGGCGCGTCACGTCATCCGGCTCCGCGAAGCGGCGGCGCGCGTCGCCAAGGGGGCGTCGCCCGATCAGGCGGTCTCGAGCTTGAAGCCGCCGCCGTTTTTCAAGGTCAAGCCGCGGCTGGTCGGTCAGGCGGGTCGATGGAGCGTTGCGCTGGCCGATCGTGCGCTGGAGATGCTGACCGAGGCCGAACTCCGCGCCAAGTCGACCGACATGCCGGCGGCGGCCGTGATCGAGCGCGCCATGATGCAGATCGCCGGCGCGGGCCGACGGAGATGATGCGATGACGCGCGACGACAAGCGCCGCGCGGCTGTGTGGACAAAAGTGCGCGCGATCTGCGCCACGCTTGAGGGCGTCGTCGAGCGCGCCAGCCACGGCAATCCGGCCTTTCGCGCGGGCAAGCGTCAGTCGCCGTTTGTCGTGCTCGATGTCTATCGCGGCGCGAGCTGTCTTTGGGTCAAGGTCGATCCCGGACGGCGGGCCGCGTTGCTGGCCGATTCGCGCTTCTTTCCTTCACCCTACGACCCGCGCCAGCAGGCGCTGTGCTGCACCCTTGATGGGGCCAACGTTTCGCAGTTCAAGTCATTGATATATAGTAGCTATTCTGCCGTAAAATAGGGTCGTACCCTATTTTAAGGTGAAGCCGGCGCGGCGGATGGTTTGGGTCAGGGACTCGCGGTTGGCCTGGGTCGGGTCGAAATCGATGAGGACCGATTTGGCCTCGAGCGAGGCCTTGGCCGATGCAACGCCGGCGGCGTGGCCGAGCGCGCGCTCGACGCTTTTGACGCAGCCGCCGCACGTCATGTCTTCGACGGTGAGGGTGATTGTTTCCATGGGCTGTCCTTTTCGATCGAGCCGAGATTAGTCCGGCGCGCGCCAGCGTTTCAAGGCAAGCGCGTTGAGCACGACGCTGACGCTTGACGCGGCCATGGCCGCGCCCGCCAAAGCTGGCGTCAGCGCGCCGAGCGCCGCGAACGGCAGGGCAATGAGGTTATAGATCATCGCCCAGAACAGATTTTGCCGGATCTTGCGCCAGGTCGCGCGACTGATGGAAATCGCCGCGGCGATCAGCCGAGGGTCCGGGTGCAACAATGTGACGTCCGCGGTTTCAACGGCGACGTCGGTGCCCGTGCCGATGGCAATTCCGACGTCTGCCGCCGCAAGCGCTGGCGCGTCGTTGATTCCGTCGCCAACCATGGCAACCACCGCGCCGGATTTTTTCAGTCTCGCAATCTCCCCGGCCTTGTCCTCGGGCTTGAGGCCACCGCGCGCGTCGACGATGCCAAGCGGCGCCGCAATGGCTTGCGCGATCTCGGGGCGATCGCCCGAGAGCATGATGGGTCGCACAGCGAGAGCGCGGAGCCTCTCAATCGCCGCGGGCGACGACGGGCGCAGCGGTTCCGCAAGCGTCAGCGTCGCGACGTGGCGCCGGTCGATCGCCGCAAAAAGGTGCGTCGCGGGGCCGGGTGGCGGCGGTAGTTCGGCGTCGAGGAGAACGCCCGCGTCGTTCAGCATCGCCGCGTTACCGATGACGACATGATGGCCATCGACGTCGGCGATGATGCCGCGGCCAGGGACGGCGCGCGAGGACTTGACGGGAGCGATCTTCGCGCCGCGGCTCTTGGCGAGATCGACAACGGCGCGCGCAAGGACGTGTTCGCTGGCCGCCTCCGCCGCCGCAATCAGAGCGAGGGTGTTCGGCGCCGCGTCTCGGGCGATGGCCAGGGATGTCACGGTCGGACGGCCTTCGGTCAATGTGCCCGTCTTGTCGAGCGCAACGGTGTCGATGGCACGGGCCTTTTCGAGAGCTTCGATGTTCTTGATCAGAATGCCGGCCCTGGCGGCGGCGGCGGTGCCCGCGACCAGCGCCGCCGGCGTGGCGAGGCCGAGCGCGCAAGGGCACGCGATCACCAAGACGGAAATCGCCGGCACGAAAGCATGATCGAAACTTCCGCCAACCGCGAACCAGATGGCGAACGTGGCGAGCGCAAGGGCAATGACGACCGGAACAAACACGGCGCTGACCCGGTCGACCATTTTTTGCACGGGCGCCTTGCCGTGTTGGGCGTCTTCGACGATGCGGATGATCTTGGCCAGCGTGGCATCCCGTCCGACCGTGGTTGTACGAATGGTGATGGCCCCGGTTCCATTCATTGCGCCACCGATCACGCGATCGTCGATCTTCCGATGGACCGGCAGGCTTTCTCCCGTCAGCATCGATTCGTCGCAGTCCGTTTCGCCGGAGATAATGATCCCGTCGACGGGTATTTTTTCACCGGCTTTGATCGTCACGATGTCATCGGCGATCACATCGCTGACGGGCACATCGAAGGACTGTCCCTGCCTAAGGACGCGTGCATGGGCTGGGCGCAGGTCAAACAGTGCGCGGATCGCGGCCGACGCACTCGCCTTGGCGCGCGATTCGAGCCACTTGCCGAGGAGAACGAGGGTGATGATCACGGCGCTGCTCTCGAGGTAGAGATCGCCACCGAACCAGACCCGCCAGGCCGAGAGCGCAAATGCGGCGGTCGTGCCGAGCGCGACGAGCACGTCCATGTTCGCGCTTCCATGCCGCAGAGCGTTGGCGGCGCCGCGATAAAATCGTGCGCCGAACACGAACTGGACGGGCGTCGCCAGGATCAGCGCGAACCACGGCGGCAGATGAATCATGCGACCGGCGGCATGGAGAATCATTTCAGCAACCAGCGGCGCGGTGAGAACGCTGGCCATGAAGACGGCTTGGCCGTCGCGCGTGGACGATGTCGCATCGTCGATGATCCGCGCGCTAAAACCGGCTTCATCGACCGCACGAATCAATCCGCCGGGCGTGACGATGTTTGGGTCGTAGCTGATATCGGCGAGATCAAGCGCGAGATTGACTGCCGCCGCCCTGACCCCTGGCACGCCCGACAGCGCGCGCTCGAGTCGGGCCGAGCAGGTGGCACAGGTCATGCCGGAGATCGCGAATCGAGCTTGGGCGGCCATGGCGGGCCTAACCTACTCCTTCCTGTTGCTGGAAGGTCAAGCTGCTGCGTGTTCCGTCTGGGCCTGGGATCCCTCCGGCGTAAAGAGGTGCTTCAGGCGCCACTTTTTGGCGCGCGCAGCCTTGGGCGGCGTCATGGCAAAAAGCTCGCAATTTCCGACTCTTACGAGCTGGCCGCCAAGCGCGTAGCGGCGCACGGCCCAAAATGTTCCGCCGTAGGCGATCACCAAAGGGCGGCCACCATACGCCAGTCCGGCGTTAAGGCCTTTCAAAGAGCGCTCGATGAAGTTGTCTAAGGTTTCCGCGCCGGGCACCGGGGTCCCGGCGAACCAGTCGTCGCGCCAGGGGCCGGGCGGATGACCCTCGTAAACCCCGAAGTTGCACTCGGCCAGATCCTTGATCACCACCAGCGGCGCATTGATCTGCGCCGAGATCAGCTCGGCGGTCACCCGGGCGCGCCGGAGCGGGCTCGACGCGATGGCTGTGATCTTCCGCTTGGCGAGGAACCGCGCCGCAGCTTCCGCTTGCATGACGCCGGTCGGATTGAGCGGTGTGTCGGTTTGGCCCTGCATCAAATGCAGGCGATTCCACTCGGTTTCGCCATGGCGCAGGAAGTAAAACGGATGACGGGTCAACATCGCCGGTTCCGGATCAAATTTGGTCGGAACGATCCGGGTCCTTGATGCTGAAACCGGCCGATTCGTCGCCGACATCCTTGGCTTTGCGGGGCGCATTCGTCAAGAGCCGGACGATGTCGTCGAGCTGCTCTAAGCTCTTGTAGTTAATCGAAACGATGCCGCCTTCGCCGTCGAAGCTGATGTTGACGGTGTATCCCGTCGCGCGTTCCAGTGTCTGTTCGAGGGCGCGCGTGTCGGCATCCTTGCCGACGGGCGGCGCCGGCGGAGAAAGCTTTCGCTTTTTGGTATCGCCGCGTTGGCGCGCCAGGGTCTCGACCTGTCGGGCGCTCATGCTACGCTTGATCACTTGCTCGGCCAGGGCGCCGGCGTTGCGGAGGCCGATCAGGGGCCGCGCCTGACCCGCGGAGAGTTCGCCCGTCTCGATCCGCCGCTGAACCTCCTCGGGCAGCGCCAGCAAGCGAAGTGTGTTGGCGACGTGGGCGCGGCTTTTGCCGACAATTTCGGCGACACGTTCTTGGGTATGCCCGAATTCATCGAGCATGCGTTGATAGCCGCGCGCCTCTTCGATCGCCGACAGATCGGCACGCTGCAGATTCTCGATCAGCGCGAATTCGAGCAGCTCCGCATCGGTCATTTCTCTGACGATGACCGGAACATCGTGGAGCTGCGCTTGCTGTGCGGCGCGCCATCGTCGCTCGCCGGCGACAATTTCGAAGCGTCCCTCCTCGCGCGCCGGCCGCACCAAAATTGGCTGAAGAATATCCTTCTCGCGGATCGACGCCGCAAGCTCGTCGAGCTGTTTCTGATCGAAGTGGCGACGCGGCTGCAGCGGCGATGGCGCGATCAGATCAATCGCGACCCGCGATGTCGAGCGTGATGCGTTTTCCGTCGGCGCCGGTTGCGCGGGTTCATCGCCGAACAACGCATTCAAGCCGCGACCCAGCGGCGCCCGTTTCGGCGTATCGGCGTTCATGCGGCCAGCGTGTGCTCGCGCTTCAGCACTTCGCTGGCGAGGTTGAGATAGGCTTGCGCGCCGCGCGACTGGAAATCGTAGAGTAGAATTGGCTTGCCGTGCGACGGCGCCTCGGAGATGCGGACGTTGCGCGGAATGATGGTGCGATAGACCTTCTCGCCGAAGTATCCGCGCACGTCGTTCTCGACCATGTCCGACAGGTTGTTTCTCTTGTCGACCATCGTAAGCACGATGCCCTGAATTTCGAGGCGCGGATTGAATCCCTTGCGGACGCGTTCGATCGTGCGAACGAGATGGCTGATGCCCTCAAGCGCGAGGAATTCGGCTTGCAGCGGCACGATCACGGCGTCCGCCGCGACCAGCGCGTTCAAGGTGAGCAGCCCGAGCGAAGGCGGGCAGTCGATCAGGACGAAATCGAAACTGTGCTCGGAACGCGCCAGTGCATCGCGAAGTCGCGCCTGACGATTTTCGATGTCGACCAGTTCCAATTCGGCGCCGGCAAGATCGACGCCAGAGGGCACGACCGAGAGATGCGGCACCGAGGTCGCGATCGCGGCTTGCTTCACTTCGGCGTCGCCGGTCAGAAGATGATAGGTGTTGATCGTGCGCTGTTTGTGATCGATGCCGAGGCTGGTTGACGCATTGCCCTGCGGATCAAGATCGATCACTAGCACGTTGCGGTTCACCGCGGCGATGGCGGTGGCGAGATTGACCGCGGTCGTCGTCTTGCCGACTCCGCCTTTTTGGTTGGAGACCGCGAGGATGCGCGGGCGCTGCGGGTGAACCGGATCGGGAATTGGCTGCTGGGCTAGAGGGGTAGTGGCATCAGTCAGGTTCGACACGGCTCACCTCGCGCACAATGATCAAGGTTCCCGAAGGGTCAGAGCGGCTGGGAACCCGATCAGTGGATATTCTCCACCTTTTGTGGGCTTCGGTCAACTCACCTACTACATTTAGTCCTTTAAGAAATATGCCCAGTGTCCCGGGCCGGAAGAGCGGAAAAGTCAGCTCAAGAAGCCGTTCAAGGGGCGCCACCGCGCGAGCCGTAATAACGCCGGCATTGACGCCCTTAAGGGCCTCGGCACGGATAGGGTGGACCTGGGCGTCTGAACCACAGAGGCGGGCTGTTTCGGCCAGGAAAGCCGCCTTCTTCTGGTCGGACTCGACGAGATGGACGCCCTTTGCCCCCATAATCGACAGGACAAGGCCCGGAAAGCCCGCACCTGAGCCAACGTCAACCAGCCCGCCCTCATAGGGGCCCAGCAGGTCGAAGACCTGGGCTGAGTCGATGAAATGACGCCGCCAAACGTCCTCAAGGGAACCCTTGGAGACCAGGTTCATCCGGGCGTTCCAAGAGCGAAGATTGGCTTCGTATTTGAGGAGGCGCTCGAATGTTTCACGTGAAACATTCGTATCGCGGAGGAAGTCCTGGGCTGAATAGGGCCCGTATTGTTTCACGTGAAACAATCAGGCGGCCTGGGGTCGACTGCGCCGGTTTTTAACGTGGCGTAGCAACGCAGTAATCGCAGCTGGGGTTACCCCGGATATGCGGGACGCGGCCCCAATCGTCGCCGGTCGGGCCGTGGCCAGCTTTTGCCGCACTTCTGTCGAGAGGCCCCCGATCTGGCCGTAATCTATGCGATCCGAAAGCTCCAGGCTTTCGTCTTTACGGAAAGCGCTGATGTCCGTCTCTTGCCGATCGACGTAGCCACGATATCGAGCATCAATCTCGACCTGTTCAGCAATAGCTGGAGCAATCCCGCGCAACGACTCAAAGCGCTCCGAAAGCCGTGGAATCGACATGCCCGGCATGGAGAGCAAGTCGAAAATGCTCCGCCGTACCCCGTCTCGGTTCACTTCAATTCCTAAAGCTGCCAGTTCCTGGGGCGAATACCCGGCCTGTCGGCACAGGGATCGAACGCGGTCGAGTTCCTGCTTCTTCGCGCTATACCCCAGCTCCCTGGTCCGGCCGACGATGCCCAGCTCAATTCCTTTATCGGTCAATCGCTGATCGGCATTGTCGGCTCTCAGGGTAAGCCGGAACTCCGCCCTGGAGGTAAACATGCGATAGGGCTCTGCAGTGCCAAGATTGGTCAGGTCATCGACCATGACCCCGAGGTACCCTTCGGCTCTATCGAAACAAGCCTGCTTGGCCCCGGATACCCGGCGCGCGGCATTGGTGCCGGCAATCAAGCCCTGGGCCGCAGCCTCTTCGTATCCGGTCGTGCCATTGATCTGGCCGGCAAAGTACAGGCCATTGATTCTCTTTGTTTCCAGAGATTTGGTCAGTTCGCGCGGGTCGACAAAATCGTATTCAATCGCGTACCCCGGCTGAAGCATCCGGGCGTGCTCTAGGCCTGGGATCAGACTGAGGATCTCGGCCTGAACCGCCGCCGGCAGTGAGGTCGAAATCCCATTTGGGTAAACCGTGACATCGTCGAGACCCTCGGGCTCGAGAAAGATCTGATGTCGGTCGCGATCAGAAAACCGAACAACCTTGTCTTCGATTGATGGGCAATACCGCGGGCCCGTGCTCTTGATCTGACCATTGTACATCGGCGCCCGATGTTTGTTGGCCAAGATCAGCTGATGGACGGCCGGATTGGTATAGGTGACCCCACAGCAGACCTGCGGAACGCTAATTTTATCAGTGAGATAAGAGAACGGCTCGGGAGGATCGTCACCGTGCTGCATCTCCAGGCCGGCCCAATCGATGGTGCGTCCATCGAGCCGTGGCGGCGTGCCGGTTTTCAATCGACCAAGAACAAAACCAAATGATTCCAGTGTATTGGAAATCCCCAGCGCCGGCGGTTCACCAACCCGGCCGGCCGGAATCCGCTCTTCGCCGCGGTGAATGAGGCCGCGCAAGAACGTCCCTGTGGTGAGGACAACCGCACCGCATCGAAATTCCCGCCCGTCGCCGGTAACCACTCCGGATATATGGCCTTTTTCGATCTTAAGTTCCTCGGCGGAACCTTGGACAATGGTCAGGTTTGGTTGCTCGGCCAAGGTCTCAGCCATCGCCTTTTTATAGAGGCGGCGATCGGCTTGGGCACGCGGGCCCCGGACGGCCGGGCCCTTGGAACGGTTCAAAATCCTGAACTGGATGCCGGCGCGGTCGATCGCCCGCGCCATCACCCCGTCGAGCGCGTCGATCTCACGCACCAAGTGGCCCTTGGCCAATCCGCCAATGGCGGGGTTGCATGACATTTGCCCGATCGTGTCGGCGCGGTGGGTGAGGAGGGCGGTCTTGGCCCCGAATCGGGCGGCGGCCGCTGCGGCCTCGCAGCCGGCATGTCCGCCACCGACAACAATAACGTCAAACACGTCGCCCATGCGGGCGAGTTATACGCGCGCGCGCCTATTTGCCAATGCAGAAATCGCGGAACACGGCATCGAGCAATTCCTCGACATCGATCCGCCCTGAGATTCGTCCGAGCGCCCGGGCGGCGAGTCGCAGATCCTCTGCGGCGAGTTCGACGGACGCCTGCTGGAGCGCGCGATCGAGGGCGTCGCGACATGCGGTGAGCGCGACACGATGCCGGGCGCGGGTGATCGGCGCGGCCTCTTCGCCGCCGACGCGCGCGGCGACCATCGTGGTCAACTGTTGCAAAAACAATTCCATCCCGGCGCCGGACACCACCGAAATTCCCGATGCGTCGCCGCAGATATCGGTCTTGGTCGTCACGGCCAGCGTGTTGTCATCAATCAGTGCCGAGGTTGCGCTGTCGCGCGGGCGTGTTCCGTCGAACAACGCTAATTTGATGTCGGCGCTTTCGGCGCGACGTTGCGCGCGGCGGATTCCTTCCGCTTCGACGGAATCACCCGGCTCGTGCAAGCCCGCGGTATCAGAGACCGTGACGGCGTATCCGCCGAGATCGAGCTGCACGTCGATGATGTCACGCGTCGTTCCAGGGGTCGGCGCAACGATTGCCGCATCGCGCCGCGCCAGCCAATTGAGCAAGCTCGACTTGCCGGCATTTGGCGCACCGACAATAACGATCGAGAGCCCCGCGCGAATTCGCTCGCCGCGGCGGGCATCATTAAGATGTGCATCGATGTGCTCTTTGAGATCGCGCACCGCGCCCCAAACGCGGCGCGCCGCCTCGGGCGGCAGGTCTTCGTCGGGAAAATCGATCACGGCTTCAAGGTGGGCGAGGGCCTTGATCAATCGCTCGCGCCAACCATCCGTCAAAGCCTTGAGCGCGCCGCCAAATTGGCGAAGGGCTTGGCGTTGTTGTCCGCGGGTTTCGGCATCGACCAAATCGGCAAGGCCTTCGATCTGGGACAGATCGAGCTTACCGTTGTCAAAGGCGCGGCGGGCGAACTCGCCGGCCTCTGCCGGTCGCAGTCCTTTGAGCCGCGCCAAGGCCCCGAGGATGCTGTCGACGACCGCACGGCCGCCGTGAACATGAAGTTCCGCTACGTCTTCGCCGGTAAAACTTCGCGGCGCCGGAAACCACAGCACCAGCCCATCATCGAGCAACTCCTGCGTCACTGGATCAATCAGGCGCGCGCGAGTCGCCACCCGCGGTTCGGCGTTAGTGACGCCAAACGCCGTCAGTGCTGCCGACGCCGCAGGACCTGAAAGGCGCACCACCGCGATCCCGGCGCGGCCGGGCGCGGTCGACAACGCGAAAATGGTCTCGTCAACTCTTGCCAAAATTCGCCCAGAACGCCTTCTGCATGTCGGCCAATTTCTCGGGGCTCATCGGAAACAGCGTTTTCATCACCGTCTCCGGATTCATCGACTTTGCCGCCGCATCGAGATGTGCCTTCATTTCGCGCATCGCTGCCTCCTGCAAGGGCGCGACATCGGGCAAACCCAGAAAGGCGCGCGCCTCTTCCGGACTGCAATCGATATTGATGGTGACCTTCATGGCGCCTCCCGTGGTGAACGCGGTATAGGACGAAGCAGGTTACCGTGGCCCCGGTGATGACCGCAGCATCTTTCAATCGTCTCAAGTCCGAAACCAGCCCCTACCTGCGCCAGCACCAGGACAATCCGGTGCACTGGTGGCCATGGTGCGACGACGCCTTCGCAGCGGCGGTGCGTGAAGACAAGCCCGTGCTGTTGTCGGTCGGCTACGCCGCCTGCCATTGGTGCCATGTCATGGCCCACGAGAGTTTCGAGAACCAGGCCATCGCCGAGCAGATGAACCGCCTGTTTGTCTGCATCAAGGTCGATCGCGAGGAGCGCCCCGACGTCGACGCCATATATATGAAGGCCCTGCACTTACTCGGCGAACAGGGCGGCTGGCCCCTGACCATGTTCCTGACCCCCGATCGCAAGCCGATCTGGGGCGGAACCTACTTTCCGCCGGCGCCACGCTACGGCCGGCCGGGTTTCGGCCAGATCCTCGAAAATGTCGCCCGGGTCTGGCGCGATGCGCGCGCCGACATTCTCGCCCAGGGCGGCCAGCTCGCCGCCGCTCTGGTGGCCCAGCAGCACGAGCGTCTGCGCGATGGCTTGAGCGTCGACATGGTGGATGGCGCTTGTGCGCATCTGCTGGACTATGTCGATCCTATCCACGGCGGCCTCAAGGGCGCGCCCAAGTTTCCAATGCCGTTCGTCTGGGAGCTGGTCTGGCGAGCCTGGAAGCGAACCGGCGACCGGCGTTTCCATGATGCCGTGGTCACGCTGCTCGACCGCGCCTGTCAGGGCGGCGTCTATGATCATCTCGGTGGTGGCTTCGCGCGGTACTCGACCGATGAAGCCTGGCTGGTGCCGCACTTCGAGAAGATGCTCTATGACAACGCGCTCATGCTCGACCTCATGGCCGAGGTTTCGAAAGACACGCGCAATCCTCTGCTTCTTCAGCGCGCCGAAGACATCATCGCCTGGCTCGACCGCGAGATGACCGGCGAGAACGGCGGCTATGCCGCGGCCCTCGACGCCGACTCGGACGGCGAGGAGGGCAAGTTCTACGTTTGGACGAAGACCGAGATCGATACCGCGCTTGGCGACCACGCCGTTTTGTTCGCCGAAGCCTATGACGTCACCCCAGCCGGAAACTGGGAGGGCCGCGTTGTTCTCAACCGCAATGCGTCACGTGGCCGCGCGTTCTCCCCGGACGAAGAACAGCGGCTTGCCCACGCGCGCCGGCGGCTCCTGGCTGTCCGGGAGATTCGTATTCGGCCGGGACGGGACGACAAAGTGCTCGCCGATTGGAACGGCATGATGGTCGCCACACTGGTCGCCTGCGCGGTCGCCTTCGATCGGCCTGCCTGGCTCACGCGGGCGCGTTCCGTGTTCGACGCCGTCTGCGCAACGATGCTCTGGCGCGACGCCCGCGGTCGCGAGCGGCTGTGTCACTCGCTCTGTGGCGGCCGCGCCCTACCGATCGATCTCTTGGATGATTACGCGCAGATGATCCGCGCGGCGCTTGCGCTGTTCGAAGCGACGGTCGATGCCGGCTACCTCGCGCGCGCCGAGACCTGGTCGGCGCTGACGCGCGATTTGTTCTGGGACAGCGCCGGCGGCGGATTCTTCTTCACGCCGTCCGGCGCCAATGACGTCATCGTCCGCACCCGCACGGCCCACGACAGCGCGACGCCGTCCGGCAACGGCGTCATGGTCGCCAATTTCGCCCGGCTGTTTCATCTGACCGGCCGCGACGACTATCGTCAGGCGGCCGAGGCGATCATCGCCGCCTTCGAGGTCGAAGCAATCAAAGCCTTCCCCCACGGCGCCGCGCTGCTGTCGGGTTTCGACCTCTTGGTGAGCGCGGTTTTGGTCGTGATCGTCGGGCCGATGGATGATCTTCGCGTCACGGAGATGCGAAGGGCCATGGCCGCGGTCTCGGCGCCAAACCTTATTGTTCAGGTGATCGGAAGCGGCGACGTTCTCGCCGGAACCCATCCCGCCGCCGGGAAAGCCCAGATCGATGGTCGGGTCACCGCATACGTTTGCCGCGGAAATACCTGTTCTCCTCCCGTGACGTCGCCGCACGAACTTGCCAAACTTCTTTTGCCTTCGGAGAAATGACATGCCGCAACTTTCGATGCACTCGCCGCTCGGCGATCTCGCCATCAGCGAGGAAGACGGCGACTTGGTCGCCATCGATTGGGGCTGGGGCCGCGACAATACGAAAACGCCGCTCTTAGCCGAGGCAAAACGGCAGCTTGAGGCGTACTTCGACGGCAAGCTCAAGGCATTCGATTTGCCGTTGAGGCCGGCAGGCACGGCGTTTCAGCGGAAAGTCTGGCGCGCCATGGCAAAAATCCCTTACGGCGTAATGATGTCCTATGGCGACTTGGCCAAGAACGTCGCCTCGGCGCCACGAGCCATTGGCGGAGCGTGCGGATCAAACCCGATTCCAATCATTGTCCCATGTCACCGCGTGGTTGCGTCCGGCAACAAACTGCACGGCTATTCCGGCGCCGGCGGATTGGATACAAAATTGGCGTTGCTGAAACTGGAAGGCGCGCTGCCGTAACAAAAACGCGCACCACGTTGGGGAGTGAACAGATGACCAAAGCCATTGTCGTCCGCCAGCCCGGCGGACCGGAAGTGCTCAAACTGGAGGACGTGACGGTGCCGGCCCCAGCCGCCGGTCAAGTGCGCCTTCGCCAGACCGCGATTGGCGTTAACTTCATCGACACCTACCATCGCTCGGGGCTTTATCCCGTGCCGAAGCCTTTCACGCCGGGGATGGAGGCGATTGGCTTTGTCGAAGACGTCGGGCCCGGCGTTACCGACCTCAAGTCTGGCGATCGGGTCTGCTACGGCAACGGGCCGATCGGCGGTTATGCGGAAGAACGCGTGATCCCGGCGGCGAGCCTCGTCAAAGTGCCGGCCAAGCTGAAAGACGAGCACGTCGCCGGCATGATGCTGCGCGGCCTGACCGTGTGGTACCTCGTTCGCAGCCTGCATAAACTTCAGCCGGGCGAGACCGTTTTGTTTCATGCCGCGGCGGGCGGTGTCGGGCTGATCTTCTGCCAATGGGCCAAGGCGATCGGCGCCAACGTCATCGGCACGGTCGGCGACGAGGCCAAGGCTAAGCTCGCCAAGGACGCCGGGTGCGATTATACGATTCTCTACAAATCCGACGACTTCGTCGCCAAAGTGAAGGACATCACCGGCGGCAAGGGCGTGTCGGTGGTTTATGACGGCGTCGGCAAGGACACCTTCTTCAAATCTCTCGATTGTCTGCAGAAGCGGGGCCTGATGGTGTCGTTCGGAAATGCTTCGGGCCCACCGCCCGCGATCGAGGTTGCGTTGCTTCAGGCCAAGGGTTCGGTGTTTCTGACCCGGCCGTCGCTGGCCGATTATACCGGCACGCGTGAAGCGCTGGTGCAGGGCTCGACCGAGCTGTTTGACTTGGTCGGCAAGGGCGCGATCGAGATCGACGTCGGCCAGACTTTCAGCCTCGAATACGCCGGGCACGCTCAGCGCGATCTCGAGGCGCGCAAGACCACGGGGTCGACGATTTTGTTGCCTTGATCAGTCTTTTTGTCGATTTTTCTACGGATCGCCCTCGCCTCAGTCGGTGTGCTATTCTCGCCGCATCACAATCTTGTATTGCCTTTGGTCGAAAGGGTATCGATTTCATGCTGATGGTTGAGACCGAGCGCGAAACGGACGGCCGTTGGATTGCGGAAATCGACGGGCTCCCGGGCGCTCTAAGTTATGGCGCAACTCGGGAAGAAGCGGTCGCACGAACAGAAGCCCTCGCTCTAAGAATATTGGCCGACCGCGTCGAGCATGGAGAACCGGTTCCAGAACTCGCCAGGCTTTTCTCTGCTGCATGAGCGAATGGCCGGCCTCCAAGGCCTCGCTTGTTCTTGCCGCCCTGCTCCGCGCGGGTTGGACTATCAAGCGAGAACGAGTTTCGCATCGTGTTCTGGCCCGGAACGGGGGGTTTAATTTTGTGTTTGCGTTCCATGATTGGGAGGAACTTGGGCCGCGTATGTTGGCGCGTATAGCCAAACACACAGGGCTTCGGCCTGGAGATCTTTGATCTCGACCCTCCACATTCGCTGCGACCTCCGATCACGGCCCGCCGTCGCGGCAATACTTTTGAAACGCCGATCACTCGAATAGGCGTCAGAGTGCCTCGCGACATCCTTGAGGCCGGTTCGATCTGCGAATTTCGGGTGCTTTGCTTCGGAGAGCAGAGCCACGGCTACGCAACCGCGGTTCACGCTGAGGCCGCAGTACGGTTCGCGTTGGATTAACTCTTCCCGGCTCACGGTCCGCCGTCGCGGCCGTATTTCTGGAATCCCGGCCGTTCACATAACAGGTCATAATACCGCGCGACGTTCCTGAGGTCGGGACGATCAATCGGCGTCGACCGCGAGCGGTGAATCGAAAGTCTGATCACGATATCAGCCGCGGTGAAAGAGGTGCCGCACAAGAATGGCCCGCCCTTGCCGAGAGCCGCATCAATGAGGCCGACCGCCGCATTGAACGCCGTGGCCGATTTCTCTATCGCCTTTGGGTCCGGGTGGTCGGGGTTTTTCCTCACCAGCCCGAGAAAGGCTCCGCGCCAGGTGTTGTTGAAGTCCGACGCCTGCCAGTCCATCCAGGCTTCAATGTCGGCGCGCGGCGCCGGTTCCCGTGGCAAGAGATCGCCGCGGCCGCGGCTGTCGATGAGATAGCGAACGATCGTGTTTGATTCGCGAACGATGATTCCGTTGTCATCGACAACGGGAATCATCCCAAAGGGATTGAGCGCCCGAAACGCTGGATCGCTGGTCACGCGGTTTTGTTGGATCGCGATACTTGGTCGCGGCTATTTATTCATCCGATCGAAGAACTCATTGTTGTTCTTTGTCTCACGCAGTTTGTCGAGCAGGAACTCCATGCCGTCCTGGGTTCCCATCGGGTCGAGAATTCGGCGCAGCACCCACATTTTCGCGAGGTCGCCCTGCTTGACCAGCAGCTCTTCCTTGCGCGTGCCGGACTTGGTGATATCGATCGACGGGAACACGCGCTTGTCTGCGAGCTTCCGGTCGAGCACGATTTCCGAGTTACCGGTGCCCTTGAATTCTTCGAAGATCACTTCGTCCATGCGGCTGCCGGTGTCGATCAACGCGGTGGCGATGATCGTGAGCGAGCCGCCTTCCTCGATGTTGCGCGCGGCGCCGAAGAACCGCTTTGGCCGCTGCAGCGCATTGGCGTCGACGCCGCCGGTCAAGACCTTGCCCGAAGACGGCACCACCGTGTTGTAGGCGCGGGCCAGGCGGGTGATCGAATCGAGCAGGATCACGACATCGCGCTTGTGTTCAACTAAGCGCTTGGCTTTCTCGATCACCATCTCGGCCACCTGCACGTGACGCGAAGCGGGCTCATCGAAGGTCGACGACACCACCTCGCCCTTCACCGTCCGGTCCATGTCAGTCACTTCCTCGGGACGCTCGTCGATCAACAGCACGACGAGATAGACCTCGGGATGATTGGCCGCGATTGAGTGCGCAATGTTCTGCAGCATGACGGTTTTGCCGGTACGCGGCTGCGCGACGACCATCGCGCGCTGGCCTTTGCCGATCGGTGAGATCAGCTCGACCACCCGCGCCGTCAGATCCTTTTGTTTCGGGTCTTTTTGCTCGATCTCCATGATCAAGCGCTTCTGGGGGTAAAGCGGCGTCAGGTTATCGAAGTTGATGCGATGCCGCACCTTCTCCGGGTCGTCGAAGTTGACGCGGTCGACTTTGATCAGGGCGAAGTATCGCTCGCCGTCTTTCGGACCCCGGATGGTTCCTTCCACCGTATCGCCGGTGCGCAAACCGAAGCGACGGACCTGGCTCGGCGATACGTAGATATCATCGGGCCCCGGCAAATAGTTCGCCTCGGGAGATCGCAGAAAGCCGAAGCCGTCCTGCAGGATTTCGAGGACGCCATCGCCCTCGATTGAGGTGTCCCGGTCAGCCATCACCTTAAGAATGGCGAACATCATGTCTTGCCGCCGCAGGCTCGATGCGTTCTCGATGCCAAGGCCCTCGGCGAATGTCAGAAGTTCGGCGGGAGACTTTGCTTTGAGTTCTTTCAGTTGCATGGGTTTAGTTCGTTTGGGGGAAATGGCGCGCAATGATGCGCGAGAGGACAGAGCGTTCTGAGATGGACGTCACTGAGGAAGCTCAGCCGCGGGCCGGGAAGGAGGGAAAAGAAGGCCTTGGCGTGATGACGATTAAATAGTCGAGCCGGTCCGAAAAGTCAAACCCACGGCTTTGTCCCCCTACTATAAAAATGATTCAATTTAAAAGGTTAGGCAGTAGTAGTAATTGGTCCTGGGAATCCCGGGAATCCCCGGCTTCAGCATGATTCACACCGGTCACCCATGGCGGGATAATTCATGGAATAAGACCAATGCGCTCGGGAGCAGAAGACGCAGATTGCGATAAATCCCAAGCGCCATGGCCCCTCGCATTCGAAGATGTGTGATTGTGAATCACGGGAATCCCCAGCTTTCGCAAAGAACTTTTGATCTTCTCCCGTCCTGTTGGAATCGTGTACGACCGAGGGATCAAGGCGAACCAAACTTTCCTCCGGCGGCAAAAGCCGCAGTTATCCAGTCTCGCGCAGTTCTATCCCCAGGATCTTCGGTATGACCGATCGGCCACATTTCGATCTGCACCTGGTGTCCGATTCGTCTGGCGAGACCGTGACGAATATCGCCCGGGCGTGTCTCGTGCAGTATCCGGATGTCGCCGTCACCGAACACTTTTGGTGGTTGGTGAGAACACCGGGCCAGCTCAGCCGCGTTATCGCCGGCGTCAAGGCCGCGCCGGGGCTGGTGATCTACACACTGCTCGATCACGCCATGCGCAACACGCTTGAGCAGTCCTGTCGCGAACTCCGAATCCCGGCAGTGTCGGCGCTCGATCCGGTCATGCAGGCCCTCAGCCGGGTCTTCAAACAACAGGCGACCACCGAGATCGGCAAACAGCACGTCATGGACGAGGGCTACTTCAGCCGGATCGACGCCATGCATTTCGCGCTTCAGCACGACGACGGACAGTCGATGGATACCCTCGTCGGCGCCGACATTGTCCTCGTCGGCGTGTCGCGAACATCGAAGACGCCGACGTGCATGTATCTTGCCAATCGAGGCTACAAAGTCGGCAACATACCGTTGGTGCCGGGGCAAACCGTCCCCGATTATGTGCTTGCAGCGGCAAAGCCGTTATTTGTCGGCCTGACCCGCGAGCCAAAAAGCCTGTCGGATATCCGCCAGAGCCGGCTTCGGTTGATGAACGATGACCGCGGCGAAAGCTATGCGGACGTCGATCTGGTGCGCGAGGAAATCGCCGAGTCGCGCCGCCTGTTCTCGCGCATGAGCTGGCCCGTGATCGATGTCACGCGACGCTCGATTGAAGAAACCGCCGCGACCATCATTCAGCTTTTCAATCAACGCCAATACGGACCCGCCAAGCCAACCGAGAGCGCGCCGTGAAATCGCTTGTCCTTGCCTCGGCCAGCCAAAGCCGCGCCCGCGTGCTCACGGCGGCGGGGCTTGCGTTTGAGGCCCTTGCCGCCGACGTCGACGAAGACGCCCTCAAGATCGAGTTCAAGGTTGCCGGCAGCGACGCCGCCGATTGCGCACGACGACTGGCTGAAGCCAAAGCGCGGCGGATTGCCGCGCGGCGTCCGGATGCGCTGGTCATTGGCGCAGATCAAATGCTGGACTGCGAAGGCGCCTGGTTCGACAAGCCAAGGGATATCTCCGGCGCGGCCGAGCACCTTCGTCGGCTGTCGGGAAAAATCCACACCTTGCCCACCGCCGCCGTCGTGGTTGCCGGCGGTCAAACCGTGTGGACCCATATCGCGTCCCCTCGATTGAAAGTGCGGCCACTGTCGGAAACCTACATCCAGCAGTATCTCGCCGCTGCCGGCCCCAAAGTCTGCTCCTCGGTCGGCGCCTATCAGCTTGAAGGGCTAGGCGCGCAACTGTTTGAGACGATTGAAGGAGACTTCTTCACCATTCTTGGCCTGCCGCTCCTGCCATTGCTTGCCTTCCTGCGCGGCGAAGGCATGGTGGCGGCATGAGTCACGGTGGAAAAACACGCATCGCCGGCGTGATCGGCTGGCCGGTATCGCACTCGAAATCGCCTCGGCTGCATGGCTACTGGCTGGCGCACTACGGCGTCGATGGGGCCTACGTGCCTTTGCCGGTGCGCCCGGAAAACGTTGCCGCCGCCGTCAGCGGACTTGCGGCGCTGGGCTTCGCCGGCGCCAATGTGACGGTGCCGCACAAAGAGACAGTGATCGCCTCGGTCGATCATGTCACCGCGACGGCGCGGCGGATCGGCGCGGTGAATACGCTTGTGGTGATGCCGGATGGAAAAATCCGCGGCGACAACACCGATGCGTTCGGGTTTATCGAGAATCTCAAGCACGGCACACCGCAATTCTCGGCAGCGGCGGGACCGGCCGTTGTTCTCGGCGCCGGCGGCGCGGCGCGCGCCGTCTGCGTCGCGTTGATCGAGGTGGGCGCGCCCCGAATCAAACTCATCAATCGCACCCGAGATCGTGCCGAAGCGCTGAAAGCCGCCCTGAAAGGCCCGATCGATGTTGTCGATTGGCCGAACCGCAACGCGGCGCTCGCCGATGCGGCGCTGCTCGTGAACAGCACGAGCCTCGGCATGACCGCTCAACCGGCGCTTGATCTGTCCCTGGACAGGCTGCCGGCCGAAGCCGTCGTCAACGATCTGGTCTACGCGCCGCTCGAGACCGCCCTGCTTGCCGCGGCACGCCGCCGCGGCAACCCGGTCGTCGACGGGCTCGGCATGCTGCTTTATCAAGCGCAGGCCGGATTTGCCGCGTGGTTTGGCGTAACCCCCGAAGTCACGCCCGCGCTTCGCTCCCACGTACTTCAGGGCACCTGACGTGCGCCGTCGCCTCGGACCGTCGCCCCTGATCATCGGCCTCACGGGTTCGATTGCCATGGGCAAGTCGACCGCGGACGCCATGATTCGGGGAATCGGCGTGCCGGCGTTCGACGCCGATGCCGCGGTGCACGATCTGACGCGAACCAACGGTGTCGCCTTGCCCGCAATCGCGGCAAGATTCCCGGGCGTCGTGGCGAATGGCGTGCTCGATCGGCGCAAGCTTGGCGATATCGTGTTTACGAACCCGCCCGCCCTCAAGAACTTGGAAAACATATTGCATCCGCTCGTAAGCCGGCGACGCCACGCGTGGCTCGGCCGGCAACGGCGGCGAAGGCAACCGGTTGTCGTGAATGTCGTGCCGCTTCTGTTCGAAACCGGCGGCGATCGCGGCTGTCACAAGATCTGGGTTGTCTCGGCGCCGGCGTTTCTGCAGCGCCAGCGGGCGCTACGCCGCCCCGGCATGACAGCCGAGAAGCTTGCCGGCGTCCTGAAACGCCAGACGCCCGACGCCACAAAACGCCGCCACGCCGACGTCGTTTTGCCGACAGGCCTTGGCCGCGCTTTCACCTTGCGGCGGATTCGAAAGGCGCTCAGAATTCTGAGAAGCGGAGAACTCAAAAGCGATGCGTGAAATTGTTCTCGACACCGAAACCACGGGCCTTGATCCGTTGATAGGCCATCGCGTCGCCGAAATCGGCTGCGTCGAGCTGGTCAACCACGTGCCGACCGGCCGCACGTACCAGACCTATCTCGATCCCGAGCGCGACATGCCGCCGGAAGCGAGCGCCATCAGCGGCCTCACCACCGAGTTTCTCAAGGGCAAGCCGCGGTTCGCGAGCGCGGTCGACGCGTTCGTGGCGTTTGTCGGCGATTCGCCGATCATTGCTCACAATGCGGCCTTCGATCTCGGCTTCATCAATTCCGAACTCGCGCGCGTCAAGCGCCCGCCCTATTCATCCGACCGCGCCATCGACACGGTAGCGATCGCACGGCGACGATTTCCGGGGGCGCCCGCCAACCTCGACGCGCTCTGCAAACGGTTTGGCATCGACACCTCGGCCCGCGTCAAGCACGGCGCGCTGATCGACGCCCAGCTTCTGGCGCAGGTTTATCTTGAGTTGGTTGGCGGCCGCGAACCGGCGCTGGCATTGGCGGGTCTCGAGCCACAACAAACCCGTGCGGTCGCCGCCGCGCCCAACCGTCCCGCGCGGCCCCATGGCCCGGCCGCCGACGAGCTGGCTGCGCATGAAAAGTTTCTCGAGAAAATAAAAAATCCGATCTGGAAGCGCGCCGCGACCGGATGACGCGATTTACGTCGTCGCTGTGTTGCGTGGAAGCGACTGCGGTTTATCGCCGTAGGTGCGGCGATAGAGATCGACAAAGTCGATCGGCTGCATGATCAGCGGCGGGAACCCACCCGAGACCGTCATGTCGTTGATGATCTGACGCACAAAGGGAAACAAGAACCGCGGGATCTCTATCAACAAGAGCGGATGAAGATGCTCCTGCGGCACAGCCCGCTCATCCAGCTCGACCATCGCGCAATAGACCAGCTCGGCCACAAAGGCGGGACGATCGCCGGCCTTGGCCTCGACCTGGGCCGTCAAGGAAACCTCGAACTGACTCCCCGCAATGTGTCTGACTTGAGGCTCAACGCCGGCCCCGATCTTGTGCTGCTGCTGCCGCAGGTCCGCAAAAATACCGGGAGCGTGCGGGGCCTCGAACGAAAGATCGCGGACGTATTGTCCAAGGAAGCGAATCGGCAGGCTGCCAGGATCTCCGCCGGGGGCTGCTTTCTGCGGGGTGGGCGCGGCCTCATTCATGAGCGGGACCTTCGGTCTGGTTTGGTGCGGTCTGGGCTGGCGGTGGGGCAATCCGAACGCCGGGCGGACCTAACATGCGGGATGAGGTGGGGACAAGCGCCCGCGCCCCGCCGTCAGCTGACCGCCCCGGGGCGGCCTTGCTTGCCCTTTGGGGGCCAAGCACCTATTTTGATGATGAAGCGCCTGCCCCCGAACAGCGGCCATGGAAAACTTTCAATTCATCGATCTCATCGTCCTGGCGATGGTTGCCGGATTTATCGTGCTCCGGCTGTTCAGCGTGCTTGGCCGGCGGACCGGACACGAGCCGGGCCGCGACGGCCCGGCGCCCCGCCCGCGGCCGATCGGCGACGGTCCGGCGGATCGCGCGTCCGACAATGTGGTCCGCATCCCGATGCCGCGCCCGCGTCGTGGCGCCGATATCGAGCCCGCCTATCAGGGGACGCCCCATGAAGCGGGCCTGGTCAAGATCAAGGCCGCCGACCCATCGTTTGCCGTCGATCAGTTTCTGTCGGGCGCGTCGTCTGCCTTTGAAATGGTCGTTCAGGCGTACGCGAAGAAAGACACCGATACCCTCAAGCCGCTGTTGAGTGCCGAGGTCTATTCAGGATTTGCCGCGGCGATTCAGGAACGCGAAGAGCGCGGCGAGACCCTCGAAACCGAACTCGTTGTGATGAAGCCGGCCAAGCTCGAATCGATCGAGGTCGATGGCCCGCGCGCCCAAATTGCCGTGCGGTTTCAGACCGAGCAGGTCAACACCATTCGCAACGCCCAAGGCGAAATCGTCGAAGGCGACAAGGATCATGTCGACAGCGTCACCGACATCTGGACATTCGCGCGCGATCTCAATTCGCGCGATCCCAATTGGACGCTGACGGCGACCCGCAGCGTCGACTAATAGCGACCGGTGAATTTCCGCGCGCACATTGCCGCCCGGCCGATTTCCGCAATCGTCGTTGCCGTTCTGATTGGCGCCGCCGCCGGACTTTTCGTCGGCCTCGATATTCGTCCGGCGCCCGCGCCGCCCGACACCGTCAAAACACAGCCGCCACAGCCGCAACCGCCGCCCGCGCTGCGCGCGACGTTCACGCCGATCGACTTTGCCGCCATCGACGGATGGCAACGCGACCCGCTGGATGGATTTGCCGCGGCGATCGGCCAAAGCTGCAAGCGGCTTGCCGTCGAACGCGATCAGACGATCGGCATCGGGCCGGCGGAACGGCCAACGGCCGCCTGGCGTTCGGCCTGCGACGCGGTGCGTGCGGCGGGCACCGACGCAAATGCGTTACGGGCGGCGATCGAGACGAGCTTTATTCCGCATCGCGTGGGGGGACCCGACGGCGAAGACGGGACGTTCACCGGATACTACGAAGCCACCCTCAATGGATCGCTGACGCCCGACGCGCGGTTCAAGTACCCGCTGTTCGCGCCTCCCGCCGATCTGATCAACGTTGCGCTCAAGGATTTTGTTCCCGGATTTTCCGCGGCTAGCGGCGTGCCGGCGCAGATCGTCGGTCGGGTCGACGGACGGCGGCTCGCGCCTTATCACCAACGCGCCGTGATAGACGCCGACGCTTTTCGAGACAAAGCTGAGGTAATTGCCTGGATCGACGATCCGGTCGCAGTCCACATCCTTCACATCCAGGGCTCGGGCCAGGTGACGCTGCCCGACGGAACCATGATCCGGGTCGGCTTTGCCGCCCACAACGGACATGCGTTTACCGGTCTCGGCAAAATACTGCTCGACGAGGGCGTTTTGAAACCGGGCGAAGCGTCGATGATCGGCGTCCGCGAGTGGCTGGGGCGCAACCCCGCGCGGGCGCAGGACCTGATGAACCGCAACGCCCGGTATATTTTCTTCCGGCGCATCGACGGCGACGGTCCCATCGGCGCCGAGGGCGTCCCGCTGACGCCGCTTCGCTCGCTTGCTGTAGACTCCAAGATTGTCCCGCTTGGCGCGCCGATATGGGTCGACACCGTCGATCCCGACAATACGCCCCTGCAACGCCTCATGATGACCCAGGACATCGGCGCGGCCATTCAGGGCGCGGTCCGGGGCGATGTCTTTTGGGGCGCGGGCGAGCCCGCATTTGCCAAGGCCGCGCGAATGAAAAGCAAGGGCCGGGCGATACTCCTGCTGCCGCGCGTTTAGACTCAGGTAATCATTCCGCAATAATATTTCGGCCTCATGAACGTAGCGATCACGATGAACATCCAAGCCGCCAGCGAAACTCCCACTGCCCCAAAGGCGGGTGAGCGCAAGCGCGACCGCGCGCTTTATCAGCGCCTGATCGAATCCTACCGCGCCGACCGGATTGGCATCTTTGTCGACTTCGGCCGACTCAATCACCCCAAGTCGCCGGTCTTCAGCCCGTGGGAAAACGTGGCGCCGATTCTGGTGGTGGTCGGCGGCTCGATCGCGATGATGTTCACCCTCGACCTCTTGATCGGTACCGCTCTGCTGGTTGCCGGAATTTTCGTTTACCTGCTTGCGATCCGGCCGTGGATTGCGCAACGCGTCTACCGCCGCAGCCTCGATGCCGCGACCGACACCTTGCGCAACTGGAATATCCTGTGGCGGCTCGGCGGCCTTGTGGTGACGCTCAACTATATGAACAAGACCCGCTGTGTTTCGCCCGACGGCGACTGGCGCGCCTTCGTCACCCGTTACCTGCCCGAGGCCGAAGTCGAGGGCCTCGAATCGCTTGAGCAGTTCTCGAAGACAAACAAGCAAGCCGGCGAAAAAGAAGGCACCCGCATTGCCGACGTCGAGATGTGAGCGCCTCGAACGACGACGCGCTCTGGCACGCCCAACTTGCCGGCGTCATCCCGCTTAAAGGCCGGTTGAAGGGCCCGCTGAAGGAAAAGCGGCGCCTTGCGCGCGCGGTCGCTCCTCTCCGCAGCGTCGCGTCGGACACCGACGAACGGACGATCGATCTGCACGGTCTCGCCCTCGCCGAAGCCCACCGTGTCGTTGCGCGCGAAATCGTGCGTGCTGCGACCGCCGGATTTCGCAGGCTTCGCATCATCACGGGAAAGGGGCGCGCCCACGGCCGCGCCACCATCAGGGGCGAGATTCGCGATTGGCTCGACGCTCCCGAGATGAAGCGGCTGATTGTCGCGGTGCGCGCCGCGCCGCGCGAACGCGGCGGCGATGGTGCGGTCGACGTTCAGCTTCGCCGGCGCGCGTCCGACATCAAGGCGCCCAGGCCAGCGCGGCGGGGCTGACGGCGCCAGGCCCGGCGTACACGTCGTAAACGCGCCGAACCCAGGCCGCGGCCGGATGGGTGTAAAACAAGGTCGGCCACAGACTGTCGGACCGACGACGCGCCGCGACTTTGGCCCAGCACCAGCCTTCGGGGCGCGCGATCGGCGCCAGAACCGCGGCGGCGGTCAGATCCAACGTCGAGAACGCGTCACCGGAAAGATAGCGGCGCCGGTCCAAGAGGCGATCAACGACGTCGAGGGCGCGAAACACCAGCCGGAGCGCCCTATCGGCCTCCGGACCGTTGCCGTCCAATTGATCCGAGCCGAGCGACCGGACCGCCCAGGCAACATCCGAAAGCAGCCACGCCTCCAGCGCGGCGTTGTCCTCGGCCGAATCAGTCGCGGTGCCGCGGCAATGCGACAGCCAGGCTTTCCGTTCGCGCTCGACCTCGCCAGGCGCCAGGTCCTTGCGCCTTCGCCGCCCGGTCGTCAGGACGCCGCCAACACCACCGCGCTTCCGTCTGGGGCAAGCCGCATGTTTCAGTCCTTTCGGCCGGGCGAGACGGGATGACGGGAGAGGACAGCGCTCGCAATCCGGGATAATATGATGATTAGAATTTAATATGATATCAATAATATTAAAACAGTCTGCTAAAAAAGCGTCGTCATGCCCCTCTCAAAAGCCCACAAGGCCGAAACCCGCGCCCGAATTGTGGCGGCGGCCGGCAAACTGTTTCGCCGTCACGGATTCGACGGCATTGGCATCGAAAAAATCATGGCCGCGGCCGGCCTGACCCACGGCGGGTTCTATGCCCATTTTCCATCGAAGGCAGCGTTGCTGGCCGAGGTGATGGTGGAGGAAGCCGAAATCACGCAAAGGCTTGCTCGCCGCCGCGGGACGACGCGGGCCGAACTCAATGCCGAACTGTCGGGTTTCCTCGATTTCTATCTCGATCCGGCGAATGCCACCGATATTGGCGGGCGCTGCTTTCTCGCGTCGCTTTCAAACGATACGGCGCGCGCGCCCAAAATCGCCAGGCAGAAGTATCGCCAAACGATCACGGATGTTCTTCACGAATTCAAACGCGGGCTGGTTAACAGCGAAGCGCGCGATGCCGACGCGATCGAAGCCCTCGCGCTGGCGATTGGCGCGATCACTATCGCGCGCGCGGTCGACGACACCACGCTCGCCGCCGACATCCTCACCGCCAGCCGCAAGGCGATCGGCGAGCGCTTGAAGTGATATGTGCTCTCATGACACCGGGATTGCGGCACGCTCGGCCGCGGTTTTGATGCCGTAGGTCGTCCGCGTCCACCGGACGTATTGGCCAAGCCCGAACAACACAACCAATATGAGGATCTCGTCACCGTTCTCGTCGAACAGCACGTAGTCATAGAATCCATGAGCGACGACGACGACCAGGAATAACCAGCCAAGCTCGACGGTCATGTCATAGCGACGCGAGACGTAGGCGATCGCGAACAGCAGGCCATTGAGGTAGTGAAGCGGCACGGCCGTGACATACCGCGCGAGCGTGATGGTGAGACTGTTTGGCACGTCGGCGAGTGCGTAGAGGGCGCACTCCAAGACGGCAAAGCCCAGGCCCACCGACAACGCCGCGGCGAGCGCGCCATAGGCATCAAGGCCCATCGCTTGAGCACGGTCGGCGGCGGCCTTGATCCCAACACACTTGAGCGATTCCTCGATCAAGGCCGCGACGACGAAGGCCTGCACGAAAACCGCAAATGACCCTGGCGCGAGTCGAAGCAACGCTGGCTCGAGCGCAAACTCGAACAGCCCGGCAAAGATGCCAACCGCGGCGCCCGCTAGAAAGTGCGAGGTGAGAAAGCCAAGCGGGGCCTGTGGCGCCCAAGTCGTCGAGACGCGAAAGAATAGCCAAACACCCGGCACGACAGCGCCGACGATCGCCCACAACGGTGACATTGTTGGGCTCGCTTGAATCAGCCCGGCGGGGTGGTTCGGAAAAAGCGCTTAATCAGCGAGGCAATTCCAGCAAAAGCCGCGACGAGCAACGCAATGGCGCCCTTCTTGAACGCGAGCAGCGCTGCCAATGCAGCCTTGAAGAACCCCGTCTTCGTCAACACGCCGCCAGCGACCAGGCCGGCCAAGCCATAGGCCGCGACCTGGTCGACGTCGGGATTGAACTCGGCATAGGTCTCGCCCGTCTTGAATTCGGCGCGTGCGAGGATTGTCGGCGCTGCGGCATTGACCGCGTCGAGCTCGTCGATTCCCGCCACGACATTGAGCACCAGCACGCCGCGCCGGCCGAGCAGCCGGACGTTGTAGTTCAACGTGTCGCGCTCGCTGCCTTCGAATCTGAGCCGCTTGGCCCAATACATTTTCTTCTCGGCCTTATCGTAGACCGGTGTCTGCGCCCAGCCGACCAATTCAACAGCCTGGTATCCAGCCTTGCGACGCTCTTCGTTACCCTCGCGAGTTGCCGCCTGCATCTCGTTCAGAAGTTCGTCGTAGTCGATCGAATCGGCATCGGAGTCGTTGACGTAGCCCGTCTCATCGTACTCGATGATGACCGCGAAATTGTTCGGCGACACGGCACCATCGACTACCGGCAACAAGACACCGAGAATGCCCTCGGCGGCTTGAGGCGGGTTTCCCCAGACTTCGGTGAGAAAGCGCCCAGCGTCGGTCGCGCCGAGAAATTTGAACTCTGCCCCGGTGGTAATGTGCGCCAGGTTTCCACCGACGTCGAACTCACCGTCCTTGATAGTGAGCTCGCCAAACACATCCCCGCTTTCCGATTCGGCGGCAGGAGTCTCGGCATCGGTTTTTTCTTACTGGGCGACGGCGCCGGACCACGTCAATCCCAAGGCAACGACAAGCGAAAGCGCGCGTGACGTCTGCATGGCTCCCCCTCTCGCCAAAGGCGATAAACCAAGCCAGTACAATATATGAACGAGGCCGCGGTGCCTACAGAATGAACCGGCTGAGATCGCCTTTCTTGGCAAGATCGCCGACCTGGGTGCGCACGTAGGCTGCGTCGACGGTGAATGTCTCCCCCGAGCGGTCGGTGGCGGTAAAGGAAATCTCCTCCAGCAGCTTTTCCAGCACGGTGTGCAACCGGCGCGCACCGATGTTCTCGACCGAGGTATTGATCTCGGCGGCCAGATCGGCGATGGCCCCGATCGCTTCGTCCTTGAAGTCGAGCGTCACCTGCTCGGTCGCGAGCAGGGCCTTGTACTGCTTGATCAGGCTCGCTTCGGTTTCGGTCAGGATGCGGACAAAGTCATCGCGCGTCAGCGCCTTCAATTCGACCCGAATGGGCAACCGGCCCTGAAGCTCGGGCAGCAGGTCCGACGGCTTTGCCAGGTGGAACGCGCCCGAGGCAATAAATAGAATATGGTCGGTCTTCACCGCGCCGTGCTTGGTGTTGACGATGGTGCCCTCGATCAACGGCAACAGGTCGCGCTGAACGCCCTCGCGGCTGACGTCGGCGCCGCGGGCGTCGTCACGGCCGGTGATCTTGTCGATCTCGTCTAGGAACACGATGCCGTCGTTTTCCACCGACGCGATGGCCTCGCGCGTCACCTTGTCCTGATCCAGCAGCTTGTCCGACTCCTCGCGCACCAGCACGTCGTAGGAATCGGCGACCGACATCTTGCGCGCTTTCTGGCGTGAGCCGAGCACGCCGCCGAGGACCTCGCTCAGGTTGACCATGCTCATGGAGGCGCCCGGCATCCCGGGCACGTCGATCGACGGCATCGAGGCGGCCACCGGCTCCTGAACCTTGATCTCGATCTCGCGTTCGTTCAGCACGCCCTCACGCAACTGCTTGCGGAACTTCTGGCGGGTCTCGGCGCTGGCGTTTTCGCCGACCAGGGCATCAAGCACACGCTCTTCGGCGGCGGTTTCCGCCTTGACGGTCACGTCCTTGCGGTGCTTCTCGCGCACCATCGTCAGCGCGCCTTCCACCAGATCCCGAATGATGCTGTCGACGTCGCGGCCGACGTAACCGACTTCGGTGAACTTGGTCGCCTCAACTTTCAGGAACGGCGCGTTGGCAAGCTTGGCCAGCCGCCGCGCGATCTCGGTCTTGCCGACGCCGGTCGGGCCGACCATCAGGATGTTCTTCGGTTGCACCTCTTCGCGCAGCGAATCGGGCAGCTGTTTTCGTCGCCAGCGGTTGCGAAGTGCGATGGCAACGGCGCGTTTGGCATCGGCCTGGCCGATGATGAAGCGATCGAGTTCCGAGACGACCTCGCGGGGTGAAAAAGCACTCATAACGTTTCGATGATCACTTCTTTGTTGGTGTAGACGCAGATATCGGCGGCGATGCCGATGGCCTTGCGGGCAATCGCCTCGGCGTCGAGGTCGCCGTGGTCGACCAGCGCGCGCGCGGCGGCCAGCGCATAGGCGCCGCCCGAACCGATGCCGATCAAGCCGTCCTCGGGCTCCAGCACGTCGCCGGTTCCGGACAGAATCAACGATGTCGTCTTGTCGGCGACCGCCATCATGGCCTCAAGC
>VGEM01000010.1 GCA_016869315.1 Alphaproteobacteria bacterium
AACGTCACCGCAACGCCGCCGCCGAACGTAAAGAGCAGCAAGAGCGGAAGAACGGACATGCTTAGCGCGGATCCTTTTGACCGCGGCCATCAAGTGATGGACCTTCACCACCCTTGGGTCCGTAGAAAATCACCCAGGTTGTGAAATCGGACGTGAAATCGACAAAGCGGTGCTCTGCACTCGCAGGCACAAAGAGCAAGTCTCCGGTCTTGAACGGTTGCGATATTCCTGCGCAGAAAAACGTGCCGTTTCCCGACGCGACGACATAGATCTCGTCTTTGTCGTGCGGTTGCTGGTTGTCTTCCCCCCGCGGGCGATAGAGCTCTACTTCAAGTGTGCCGTGGGAGAAGAAAGTCTGAAACGTAGTTCCCTTCTCGGCCAAGCGCTGAAGTGCGGCCGCCGGACTCATATGAAAGCGAGGCAGCGGCTGGCCTTTTGTCATGACGTGGTACGCACCGCAGCCACCACAGCCTCGACCAGCGGTGTCCCGCACGGTCCTGGCCCGACGCCCATGTGCATGAAGTTGTGGGAATAACCGAACCCGAGCTTGAGATCGGGCTCGGCAAAGGCGAACGAACCGCCGGCGCCCAGGTATCCGAACGCCCGCGCCCCACCCCCCATCGGCGTCGCCGGCAGGCAATGCATCTCAAACCCTGTGGAAAATCGAAGCTCGACATTGAAGATCGGATCGGGCCCGCGCACGGCTTCGGTCGTGGCGTGCTTCAACGTGTCGGCCGACATGATCCGCGTTCCATCGAGTTCACCGCCCCGGGCCATGCAACCGTATAGCCGCGCCATGGCGCGCGCATTGGTATGCGACGATCCTGAGCCGATCTCGGCTTTCCTCCATTTGCGGCTATTGTAATCCTCGGCCGGGTCGCGACCCTTCATGCTCTTGGCGAAGATCGTGTCGGGATTCTTGGCGAGGAATTCCGTAAAGCCCGCCGACGGCACCTGATAGACGCGGGCCAGGCGCGAAAACACATCATCTGGTACATCAAAGTGCCAATCGAGCTTGAGCGGCCCCGCCAGGTCCTCGCGGAGAAACTGGCCAAGCCTGCGACCACCATTGATCTTTTCGCAAAGGCCGCCCAACAGGTAGCCCTGAGTCATGTTGAGGTAGACCGCCTTCTCGCCGGGGGGCCAATTTGGTGCGGTCGCCTCGATAGCGGCGATCATTGTATCCCAATCGTAGATATCGCCGGCCTTGAGCTGCGCGTCGACAAAAGTGACGGCAGCGCGATGGTCGAACAGGTGACGGACGAGAATCTTGTCCTTGCCGTTCTGGCCAAACTTCGGCCAGTAGGCGACGACCGGCTTGTCGAGGTCGAGTTTGCCCTGATCGACCAACATCAGCCCGAGGGTGGCGCCGAGCCCCTTCGAAACCGACCAGCAACACGTCAGCGTATCCTTGTCCCATGGGCGTCCTTCCGCAACGTCGGCATAGCCGCCCCACAAGTCGACCACCACCTCGCCGTCGATCATGACAGCGCAACTCGCGCCCACGTCGCCCTGCTCGCCCCGCTTCGAGAAGTTGTCGGCGAATACGTCGGCGACGCGCTGAAATTTTGGGTCGCAGCGCCCACGTACATCGGGTTTGCAGCCTTGAAGGAATGGATTCATGGCGAAACGTCCTGCATGTGTGCAATCAGCTTATCCATGCGCGCCGCTTGGGTCGCGCAGATTTCAAGGTCGCGCTCGCTCGGCGATGAAATGTCGGCGTGTGCGAGCAATACGCGGGCCCGCGCCGATGATATTGGCGCCACCGGAACCGACGGAGATTTGGTGCACGGACCAACTGAGCTCGCCGTGCACGGCGCGCGGCGCCGGTGCCATTCCGTCACGTCTTGGAACGCATCGCCCACCCTTAGAACAAGCCCGTCTTGCCCACGGCGGCCAGAGATCTGTAGGCCAAGCGGCAACCCATCGGCTGAGAATCCCATGGGAATCGACAGTGCAGGATGGCCTGACAGACTAAAGGGCATGGTGGCGGCCGCCGAGGTGTAATCGGCAACTGCATCGCCATCGGATATCGGCGGCGCCGGGCGGGGCGTGGTCGGACAGACGACGATATCGCACGTCGTGAACAAGTCGGCGACCTTTGCCGCCAGAGCCTTTCGCCACCGCCTCGCCTGCTGATGGGCCTCGGCCGAGACCGACAGCCCCGACATGAACTTGGCGAACAGCGCGGGGCCCATTTGGTCGCGATGCGTAAGCACGTCTTTGCGGTGCGCAGCGAAAGACTCGTGGTTATTGATCAACCGCATGCAATCGACGAACTGTCGCTGATCGACTGTCGGTTCGAGATCAACCAGACAGGCGCCAAGGCTCGCCAGAACCCGAATGGCCGCCTCAAAAGCCGAACCAACACTCGGATCGGCCACCACATCACGCGCGTGCCAGCGCCGCACGACACCGATCCTGATACCAGCAATGCTGTAAGATCCCAGCACTGGCGGGTCGGCGATTGCCGAAAGAACCGCGGCAACGTCCTTTACCGAACGTGCCAGTGGGCCAACGTGATCAAGCGATGGGCAGTTCGGCATGATACCGGCGCGGCTGACGAGATCGTATGTCGGTTTCATGCCGGCAACGCCGCATGCCGCAGCCGGCAGGCGTACCGAGCCCCCGGTATCGATGCCAATGGCGAACATCGCCAGTCTGGCCGCCACGGCCGCGCCGGCGCCGGTCGAAGACCCACCGGTGAAGCACATCGTGTTCCACGGATTGCGAGCCGGCGGAAATGGTAACTGCGCCAGATCGGCGCCGGTGCCGGTGCCGTACTCATATGTGTTCAGCTTGCCGATGAGGATGGCGCCGGCAGCCGACAGACGCCGATAGATTTCGGCATCCTCTGTCGCGACACTATTCATGCGCACGCGAGAATTCGCGCTGGTGACCCGGCCAGCAACATGGATCACGTCTTTAAGGCCATAGGTAATGCCATGGAGTGGGCCGCGATATTGTCCGCGTGCGATCTCATCTGTCGCAATCTTGGCAGCCGCCCGCGCCTGAGCGGCATCGAACGAGATATAGGCATTGATCTGAGGCTCGAATTGATCGATCCGGCGAAGGACGGCATCAACCAGCTCAAGCGGCGTTATCGTCCGCGCCTTGATGCTTGCAGCCGCTTCGACCAGCGACAAGAGTGCGATCTCGTCGCTCATCGGCACGACCCCTCTCCTTGTGTACCGGGGACACAACGACCCTTATATGCCCGGTACCCAAGGACCCGGTACAAAAGGCCCCTCACGGCGCCGGCAAGCGCGATTGACACCACTGCGCGACCTCGCCCGCAGTGGTCCACCACACGCGGTCAACCGCTGTAAGTTTCTCAAGCGCACGCGCCAGATATGGAAACTGGTGGGGCTTGCCGCTCAGCCAGGGATGGATAGGGAGGCCGAAGTATCGCGCCGAAGTTTCGCCTTCGGCTCGCAGCGTCGTCATGGCCTCGGTCACCAGGTCGACGTAACGCGGCGAAAGGATTTTCCGCGTCCACAGCGCCTGTACATCGTCCCACTCGACTTGCGCCGGGATCGAGATCAGCGGCTTGCCCAGGTTCATGGCATAGGGCAGATCGTCGTTGGGCCAGTCGATAACGTAATCGAGCCCCGCTTCGGCAAGTAGATGCGGCGTGCGGGACGACTCACCAAAGTCCTGCCCCACCCAACCTATGGGGCGTCGGCCGGTGGCACGCTCAAGCCCATCCAATGACCCGGCGATGACTGCGCGCTCTTCGGCTTCGGTCATTCTGCTCGTAATCATCCGCGTCGCATGGCTGCCGTGACCGGCAAACTCGTACTTACGCTTGCGGAATTCCTCGACCAGAAACGGAAATCGCTCGCACGCCGCCGTATTTGCAGCGACCGTGACCGGCAGCCTCAGACGATCGAGAAGATCGAGAATGCGAAAGATGCCGACGCGGTTGCCGTACTCTCGCCAGGTATAAATTCGGTACTGCGGAAAAAGGTTGGCGATGGGATCGCGATAGCGGGGGTCTTTGTAGGAGTCGGGCGGCGGGTCCAGCTCCCAATACTCGAAATGCAACACGACATTTGCCGCCACGGCCGCACCGCGTGGCCATTCAAACTTTGGCCGCGTCCGGATCGGCGAATAGTCATAAAACGAATGATCCATTCCGCGCCGGCGCGTGGTCATAGCGACGCCTCATGCTTGAGCGCCGCATCGAGGTAATTCGCGATATACCAGTCGGCGATGTCCTCGCCGGTCGCCTGCCAGACATCAGAATGGGAAAGAATGCGCGTCAGCGCGCGATCAAGATGCTTGACGCGATGTGGCTGGCCCATGATGTAGGGATGAATGGCGACGCACATGACACGGCCATGGTCGCCCGCATCCGACGCCAAGCAGTCGAAGTGGTCGATCATCATTTGGGCAAATTCTTCGCCCTCGATCTGCCACCGGTATCCGACCGCGTCGTTGATATCCATTTCATAAGGAACACTGACGAGCGGCCCGGCGCGCGTCTTCATCGGCGTTGGTTGATCATCGTGGTACCAGTCGCAGAAATACTTGAAACCGAATTCCTTGATCAAATCGGGCGTGTTGAGCGTGAAACTCGACGCCGGCGAGAACCAGCCCGGCAGCGTGCGCCCGGTCAATCTTTTCCACGTCGCAACGGCATCCGCGATCTGTTCGCGTTCCTGCGCTTCGGTCATGTCCCAATGATAACGCGTGTTGTAAATGCCGTGGCACAGCACGTCCCAGCGCCGGGCCTCGCAGGCCTCCATGATTTCCGGATAGTGCTCGTACACCGCCATGTTGAGCGACATGGTGCAGCGAATGGCGTGTTTATCCATCACATCCATGAGCCGCCATAATCCAACCCGATTGCCGTAATCGCGATGGCCGTAGCCCATCACGTCCGGATGCGGCATGCGCGGCCAGGCGTTGCGGGACTGCTTTGCCGGCAAATACTCGTAGTGCTCGATATTGGGCACCACCCATAGCGCGACCTTCTTGTTCCCTGGCCAGCGAATGATCGGGCGGGAAACGATCGGGGAATAGACGAGTCGGTCGGGTTCCATGGTGCGCGCACCTTAGCGGCGCGCGGGGATCAGTTCAAAGGTTGCGGCCAGTGATATCGATGGAAATTCGATCTCCATGAGTCGTCACATGGGTTTCGACCCCATAGGCGCGCGCGATGACATCCTGCGAGAGCACCGCTGCCACGGACCCATCGGCGAGAATGCGCCCATCCGTAAGCACAAGAATGCGATCTGCGAGCCGAGCCGCAAAGCCGAGATCGTGCAGCGTGACGACAACCCCCCGCCCTTCGCGCGCGAGGCGCTTGAGCAAGTCGGCGATGTCGATCTGGACGCCGGGATCGAGCGCCGTCAGCGGCTCGTCCGCCAGTAACCAATCCGGCTCGCCAGCCAAGGCGCGAGCGATGAGAACGCGGCCACGTTCGCCGCCTGACAGTGTCGTGACATCGCGATCTGCCAGTGATGCGGTGTTGGTTGCGGCCAGCGCGGCCGCCACCGCTGCGTCGTCTGCAGCGTCAGCGCCAAAGCCGGCGTGATGCGGCGTGCGACCGAGACCGACCAACGTGCGCACGTCGATCGCCCACGCAACTTCGGCAAGCTGCGGCAAATAGCCGATGCGCTTGGCTCGGTCGCGCGGAGGCCTTCGAGCGAGATCCACGCCATCCAGCGTTACCGCGCCGGCGCTTGGCCGGCGCAGGCCCGCCAACGCCATCAGAAGTGTTGATTTGCCGGCACCATTCGGTCCGATCACGGCCGTGACCTGCCCAGGCTCAAAAACGGCGCCGATCGAGTCGAGTACTGTCTTGCCACCGGCGCGGACCGACAAACTCCGGGCTATGAGGCGGCTCATGCCATCCTCCGCCGCATCGCGAAAAGCAGCGCCAAGAAGAACGGCCCGCCAAAGGCGGCCATGGCAACGCCGAGTTTGACCTCGGCTGCTGCTGGCAACAGACGCACGATGATATCGCCCAGCAAAACAATGGCCGCGCCGCCTATGGCGCTCGGCAGCAACAGCGCGCTTGGCCGCGCGCCGACCAGAGGACGCAAGAGGTGTGGCGTGACCAGCCCGACGAATCCGACCACGCCGGTAACGGCGACGCTTGCCCCCGCCGCAAGACCGACGCCGCTGACCAGCAACCATCGCGTTCTATTGAGATCGACGCCGAGTGACTGCGCGCCAACCTCGCCGAGCGTCAGGGCATCGAGGGCGCGGCCGGTCCCAACGATCAATCCCATCCCAATCACGACAAAAGGCAACGCCATCCAGAAATCTGCGGCCGAGCGATCGGTCAGCGCGCCCATCAACCAATTGACGATTTCGGCCACCGCCCATGGGTCGGGCGCGAGACTGAGGGCCAGCGACACGCCGGCGCCGGCGACAATGTTGAGTACCACGCCGGCCAATACGAACGTGACAACGCTCGATGCGATACCCGCAAGCGCCAGCAGAATCCCCGCCCCGATCAGCGCTCCCGCCATGGCACCGGCCGGAACAACGCCGGGCAAATTTCCCAAGGCGCCGAGGTAGAACGTCAGCACGGCGCCGAGCGCCGCCATCGACGATACGCCCAGCACCGCCGGGTCAGCCAACGGATTGCGGGTGTATCCCTGAAGCGCCGCGCCACTCATGCCGAGCGCTGCCCCAATCAGAATGGCGAGCGCCGCCCTCGGCACGCGCAGCTCAAGAATGACGACCCAGCGCGGATCGTCAGCCGCTGCGACCCACGCCGTCAACGGGATCTGCGCCTTGCCAACCAGCAAACTCGCGGCGGCCAGCACAAGCGTGATCGCGATCAACATCAGAGTGAGACGCATGCGGTTCACGATCCGGACACCATGGCGCGCGCTTCGACCAGCGCCGCAACGGCCGGAACGATGACCGGTCCGCCGCAATAAAGATACTTCGCCGGAAATGGCGCGCGCACGACGCGATCGCTGAGCGCGGTCAAAGCCGGATGGGTCGTCACCCGATCTGCCCAGGCCGGAAGGTCGTTAACCGCATCGCCCACCAGTAATATACGCGGTGGATCGACGATTAGACGCTCCAGCGCGATATACCCTGACTGCGTCAATCCAAGTCGAGATGCCGCGTTGGAAAATCCAACCCGCCGCATGAGCTCGTCCATCAATGTACCAGGCGCCGACGCGAAACCGTTGCCTTGAAAAACCAATGCCTCGACCGTTGCGACCGAAGGCGCGGGCGCGGCCCGCGTCAACGCTTCGGCGATGTCCGCGGCCAGTTTCTCACCGCGCTCGGGGTGGCCGATCAGCGCGGCAATCGCGCGAATTTCGGCGATGTTGTCTGCGACAGATTCAGGCAGCGGAAATTGTCGCACCTCGATCGAGAGTCGGTCCAACACCTGCTGTGTCCCGCTTGGCAGCGGAAACGCGGTCAATACAAGATCGGGCTTGAGGGCAATTAACTCCTCTGCTGTACCGGCCGTGATCGGCAACGTCTTCGCCTGTTCGGCAATGGTGAATCCGCGGGCGTCACGGGCGTAGCGACTGACCGCGACAATCTGATCGCGGTCAGCAAGGTGAATCAGAGCTGTATCGAGACAGGGCGCCAGAGACACGACGCGCGGACCCGCAGCATGAGCTGTGCAGCAGGCAAAAACGGACAGACAAAGAAAGCGAGAAAGTTGGGCCCTGGCTTTCGCCAGGACGACATCCAGAATTTTACTGTCACCCTGGTGCAGGCCAGGGCCCACCTTGGCCGCCCGCGCCATCTTCAGAACTTCGTCCTCAGCCCGGCAAACGCACCGCGCCCGGGCTGGCCGTAACCGCGGGCATTGGAATAACGCTCGTCGAGAAGATTCTCGACGCGGCCATAAAGCTCGACCCCTTCGCGAATTTCGAACGACGCGCGAACATCCAGGACAATGTAATCGTCGAGAACGAAGCTGTTGGCAGCATTGTCGAAGGATTTACCGACGTACCGTACGCCACCGCCGGCCTTCCCGCCCATCGGCCATGCGTAATCAATATTGAGATTGCCCGCATGGCGTGGACGCCGCGCCAGGTCCTTGCCGCGATTGGGGCTTCCCGGCGACGTATTCTCAGTGTCGGTCAGCATATAATTCGCATCCATCGAAAACCGATCGACGATGGCGGCGGCCGAAGCCTCTACACCAAAGGCCTTGGTTCGCGCAACGTTTTCGTAGAAGCCGAAACGGCCGGTGCAAAGTGGACTTGGGTTGGGGCACGAAACGAAGTCGATTTGGTTCTTGGTGCGGCGGCCGAACATCGTTGCGCCGATGGTCACGCCTCCTTCACCAACTCGAGTCTCGACCCCCGCATCCCAGCTATCGGCTGACTCGGGATCAAGCGCCGTATTGCCAAAAGCGCTGTAAAGCTGAAACAACGTCGGTGCTTTGAACCCCTGGCCGAAGCTCGCGCGCACGATCGTCACGCCGGCATTGGGTGTCCACGCCGCCGAAGCCTGCCCCACGGCGTGCCCTCCGAAGGTCTGGTGGTCGTCGTAACGAACGCCCGCGGTCAGCGAGAGTCCTTCGGCCACATCACCGTTCGCCTGGGCGTATCCGCTCGTCATCGAGACGTGGCGGTCGAGCGGCACCGGATTCGGAGCGAAGGACGACGGCGATGCGGTTCGCTGCGATGATCGCTCGTGCTCGATGCCAAACACGGCCGTCGCCAGTTCGGACAGAGCCACTGTGCCCTGATACTCGCCGCGGTGATTTCGCCCGACGCCATCGAATGTGCGGGTGGTCGTGGCCTGATCGGGATTGAAATCGTCGCGATTGGTGTCGGTCAGGGTGAAGGCGATTCGATTCTTCCACCGACCGCCGAATGTATCGGCCGTCAGGCCGGCGTAACCGACGAAATCTCTGGTGAAACCGAACTGCCGGGTATCGGCAAGAGCAAATGTTGGCGGCGGAAAGCCATCAAATTCCGTGCGGCCGCGCGAGTACACCGCGCGCGCATCGACGCCCACGTCGTCCGACAACCCCAGCCGGACGCGGCCGCTCAAGCCTGTGTTCTTGTACCCGTCGCGTTCACGGCCATTCTCGAAGGCTGAAATACCGTCCGTGACGGATCTCCCTGCAGCCAACCGCCAATCCGCCATGTATAGCGCACCGCCGGTGGCCGCTTTCGCTGCAAAGCTGCCATGCGATCCGCCTTCGACCGAGGCTGATCCTTCGAACGGGCGTGTCGCCGCCGCGCTGATCAGATTGATCACGCCACCGATGGCCTGCCCGCCCCACAGTGTCGATTGCGCGCCGCGCAGCACTTCGATGCGCGCCACGTCACCCGCCAGAAGATTCCCGAAATTGTAACCACCGCCGACGGACGACGGGTCGTTTAGCTTGACGCCGTCGATGATGACGACAGTCTGATCGGTCTCGGCGCCGCGAATGCGAACCGAGGTCGCCGCCCCGACGCCGCCATTGCGCGTCGTCGTTACGCCAGGGGTCAGCGAAATGAGATCGGAGACCACAGTCGCCTGCCGATTCACGATCAGCGCCTGATCGATCACGGTCACCGACGATCCGATCTTGCTCAAACTTTGCGGCGATCGTGTCGCCGAGACGACGATCTCCTCGATGTTGGCACCGACAACGTCGGGGCGTGGTGCAGTTTGGGCCAGTGACTCCATAGCCACAAACATCGATGTCATCCCGGCAAAAGCCGGGATCCATCGCGCCGCGCGCGCAGACCAACACTGCTGAACAAAGGGCTCCTGCTTCCGCAGGGGCGACAAATTGAGATTGGTAAGCATCGTTCTCCCTTTCGAATGGCGACCGACCTGCGTCGTGAAACGCAGGCCAAACTTGTCGCCACGCGGGGAAAACCCGTTCGCATGGCACACCCCGGCCAGGCGAAAGACGACGGCTGTCGGCAGGTCTCCTGGCTCGCGGGTCGTCATCCCATCTTGCGTCGCCTTCCCAGGCACACTCACCCAGTGGCATCGACGCATGGACTCGCCGCTGACAGTTGCGGGGGCAGCCCAGGATTGAGCCCCGAATTTTTGGGGCGGTCACCTGGTTCCCTTTTGATCCTCTTTCCGAGGAACCGGCAGCGAAACAATGCTAAAGGGGCCACGCCGCGCCGTCAACGCGACGGTGGAGCCGGGGGCGTGTGGATGTTGCGACCAATCGTTCTCTCGTACGTCGCCATTGCGCTCTCTGTGACGGCAACGGTCGCTCAGCCAGCTCCGGCACCGGGCGCGCTTGAAACCTACGACCGCGCGTTTTTCGCCCAATCCAACGCCATCAGCGCCGAGGATTTGCTGAAGCGTATCCCGGGCATTCAGGACTTGATCGTGGCGCCGACGCAAGCGCTGCCTGGCGCGCTCAATCAGCAACAACAAAGCCGCGGTTTTGGGTCGAGCGGCGTGCCGATCCTCTTCAATGGCCGAAGGCTTTCCGGCAAGACCAACGATCCACGCGCGGCCCTTCAGCGCATCCAGGCATCTCAAGTCGTGCGCATCGACGTGATTCGCGGCTCTGTGCCGGGGCTCGACATTCGTGTCGGCAACGAGGGCGCGGTGCTGAACATCGTACTCGAGGACGAACTCACTTCCGGCGCCGGCTCGTGGGAAGCGAGCATGACTTACTACACCAGCGGCCTGTTCAAGCCGGGAGGGCGACTGTCGTATTCGGGAACCTCAGGCTCTTTGAGTTACACCGCATCGATTGTCGCCAATCCGTTCTTCTCACGGCGATACACGCGCGACACGTTTACGCTGCCGCCCAATCCGGCGCCGAATTCGCGGCTCCGTCTGATCGACCAGAATGCCGGCACCGATTACACCGCGACCGGAAGTCTGGGCTATGCCTTCACGAACGGTGGGGTCGCCAATCTCAATGGTCGCTATTCGATCGAAGAGCACATCCTGCGCCAGCCGGTCGACAATTTCGCGATTCCGCCGACCGGGCCCGAACGTTGTGTCGGCAACGGACTGCAGCTCCGCGACACCGATGGCGATATCGAATGGGAGATTGGTGGCGACTACGAATACACCTTTACCGACGACGACAGCGTTCGCGCGCTGTTCATCGTCACCGACGATCGCCGGCCCAGCGATGCGCAATTCTTTTCAGCGTCACCCGGCCTACCGGCACGATACGACCGCCAGCAGATCGTCAAGTCCAAGCGCACCGAGAAAATTGGCCGCGCCTTCTATCGTTGGGCGCTGAGCGAAGCCCATTCGATCGAGGCCGGGGGCGAGGCGGCGCTCAATGGCATCGACCAGCGTATCCAGCGCCTCGATAACATCGGCGGCGTGTTTCGTGAGGCGCCGCTGTTCAACCCGGACTCGAAGGTCGACGAGACCCGATTCGAGACTTTCCTGAATTACAGCTGGCAGGTCGACCGCAGCCTGTTCGTCGAGGGCGCCCTCGACACTGAGACCTCACGACTCAAACAACGCGGCCGTGACGTCAACACCTCGCGCTCGTTCACGTTCTTCAAACCCTGACTTGACGTGCGCTACGACCCCCTGCCCCGCACCCAGGTACGCGCCCGCGTGCTGCGCACCGTGAGCCAGCTCGATTTCGCCAATTTCGTTTCGAGTTTCAGCACCGATGACGTGCGGCTTGGCGTGATCCTGCTCGGCAATCCCAATCTCGTGCCGGAGAAGGCCTGGACGTTCGAAACGACGCTGGAACGGCGCCTCGATCGTGATCGCGGCATCGTCAGCCTGCGCGGGTTCTACAACCGCATCAGCGACGTTATCGACAAGGTGCCGATCACCCCCGTTTTCGCGGGCGCCGGCAACATCGGGCGCGGCAAGACCTATGGCGCGGAGCTGAAGGTCGGCCTCCGTCTCGATGAGCCGTTGGGCCTCAGGAGGGCAACGGTCGATGGCGGCGCGACCTGGCAGAAGTCCTCGGTGATCGACTCGTTCACCTTCGATCGGCGCAGGTTCGTCAGCTTCCCGAACTACCGTTGGAACCTGAGCTTTCGCCAGGACACCGACTGGCACAATTTCGCGTACGGCGTCGTCTTCAACGACCAGGGCAAATTCATCGGCAGCGACATCGATTTCCGGCATACGTTCAGCTTCACCCCTGACGCCGATGTCTTCGCCGAAGCCCGCGCCGCCGGCTTGACGTTCCGGCTCGACGCTCAACGCCTGCTCCGCCACGTCCACCGTGACCGGCTGCAATTCATCGGCCCCCGCAGCCGCGGAATCGTCCAGCGCCAGGAATTCCGGTTCGATACATTCGTGAAGATTTACAAGCTGTCGGTGAAAGGGACGTTTTAATCCCCAGCTTCATCACCTGTTTTCGATTCTGGTTGCGCACATATACTCGTTACGAGTATAGTTGGGACTGTTGTTTGATTGGGATACGCCGAAAGACGCCGCCAACATTCGCAAGCATGGGATATCGCTATCCCGGGCCCGCGAAATGTTCGATTCACCGACGATCAGGTTTCCTGACAAGGGACGCGACTATGGCGAACTTCGATTCATCTGCTACGGCTTGATTGATCAGCGAGTTTACTGTTGCGTACACACCGATCGGGGCAAGGCTCGACGAATCATCTCCTTGCGCAAAGCCAACAAGGGCGAATCCCATGACTACTTCACGGCTATCTGACGACGACGCTCCCTATCTCAAGAAAGGACAACTGAAAGCGCTCATCGCGCGCGGCGTTGCCAAGATCGACCGCAATAACATTAATATGGTGAAGGTCTTACGCGCCCGCCTCAATATGAGTCAGGCCGCTTTCGCAAAAGCCTATTGCCTCAGCATCCGCACCGTCCAGCAGTGGGAACAAGGCCGATACCGCCCCGACCCGATCGCGCGGAATCTGCTGCGCATGATCGACAAGAGGCCAGCACTAGTCCGCAAGCTGCTGAAGTCGGCGTAAAATCATGACCGACACCGAGGACGATATTGCGACGATTGGCCAGACACACGCCTGGCCCCATGCTCGATTTGGTGCTGTATAAGAACGGTGCACCTAGAAGTCCCGCCCACAGTTATCCTGCAGTTCGCAGCCCTTCTCCGCCCCTGCATTGCGACAACAGTCAGCCACGCACTTCAACTCGCTGGAAGTTTCTTCGCGGACGATCAATTGCAACTCACAAGATCAAGATTGCCAGTAAAGAGCCCAGGCCATTTACTCGACCCAAGGCTCGTTGCTCGCTAGGCAATGCTAGTCATCAATGCGGGGTCAATCGCATCAGAGCTAGTTCTCCTCATCCGAAACATTAGTTGAGCACGAGGTCACATCTTGTGAAGCGATCTGCCACTCTACCCCGCACCCTTCTTCCCGAACCTTGCCATTACCGCATCATCCATCCCGAACTCGGCGGTGAGCTCGGCCATGTGCTGGCGGTTGACGCGGTCCGCGCCTTTTGAGCGAGCGTGCTTCTCGACTTGGGCCGTCACCATCTTACGTACGAACGGCGGCACCTTCATCAGGTCGGCCATGGCGTCGTCGTCCCAGGCGAGTTCGGTCTTAATGTCGACTGTTGCCGCATAACTCTGCGGCGTGTCTTTCAACGTGTAGTGAACAAGATTGTCCATGATGCCGTAGTAGTATTCGACCCGCTCGTGGTCGCCGAGGCCGATAGGAAGATTCATCTTCCGGATGCGTTCTTCGCGACCCATGGATTCGAGTTCTTCATCGACGACAATGGCCTCGATATTGCCGATGACGATGCCGCTGCTCTTTTCGAGCTTGATGATCTCATCGACCGTGCACTCGGCGATCTGCGGGCATTGTTGCAGGCTGGGCGGCTTCACCTTTCGGGAGGGGATGGGCGTGAAGCGGGTGTGCTCCAGCTCATTAACACCTTCGGGGTAAAACCGCGCCGTCTCCATGACGTCTTCGAGGAAATCCGCCGATGGACAGTTGATGACGAACTCGCGGGTGGCGCAGATATTCTCGAACGTGTGGCTGTCCTGGCGGAAACCGATCATCATCCGCGGCCGCTTGTGCATCACATCGTATTGCATAATGTGCGAATAGGGCGCCGCGTTGACGCGGCCCTGGGCATCAAGCGTCGTGATGACGGTGATCAGCTTTGGAAACAGCCAAACATCCGAGTACCAGAAAGGCTTGATCTTTATTTCTTTCTTCATGGTGCGCTCCTGTAAGCCGTAAGAAATGACTTGGCAGCCGGCCGAAGACCATCCACCCTTTCTCCATCGTCCTCGTGGCGGTGATTGCGAGGGCAATCTTCTGGGGAGCGGGCTATGATCCGAACCATTGCAGCACTCATTTTCTGCGGAACGTCCATGTCTGCCCACGCCGAGGATGTTGAGGCCCTGAAGGCCAGGATCTGGGCTAAGGAGCAAATGATCTATGCCGGCCGGGCGCGTGGCGACCTCGGCCCCTACATTGCCAACGCCTCGCCCAACTATGCCGCGTTTTCGCCGAAGGGGCCCGCGGCCCACGGCACCGCCGGTCTGGAGCGCCTGCAACAGGCTCTGGGCGGCAAATCGGACGAGAAATTGACCATGGAACTCAAGGACTTCACGACCGAAGGCGATACGGCCGTGATCTATTACGTGACCCACCGCACCCAGCGACCGGACGGCACGGCCGTGGACGAGCACTATGAAAACATCCATGTGTGGGTTCGGGCTGGCGACGACTGGCGCCTCATCGCGACCATGCCGCGACCGTACAAGCCCTGACTTGCGTGCGATTCCGGGTTCAAACCGGCCCGTTTCCGCTGTTATGATTGCCGCCTCATTTTGGGGAGGCAACCATGGCCAAAATCGAGGTCAAAAGTAATCGAAAGACTTATACGTCTGAATTCACCCCCGCCGACACCGATCGCGGCGTTTTTCTGGGGCATCCACAGATCGACAGCCTGTTCAGCGCCGTCTCCGCCCTGGGCGCGGAAGTGTGGGCGCTACGTCGGCGCATGCACGTGCACGAGAGCCTGCTCGAGAAGCACGGCTCGATCACTAAAGAGATGATTCAAAAATACGAGCCGACCGAGGCCGAGACCAAGGCCATGGCCGACGAACGCAACGAAATCGTCAAGAACATCTTCGACGGCTTCACCCGCCGCGGCGACATCGTCTACTCGTCGTCACTTCACCCGATGCATGACAAGTAAGACCGAAAGGACCAACCCATGACCGATTCCTTTCTCAACCTGAACCGTCGCGGCGTCTTCCTGGGCGCCGGCGCCACCGTTGCCATTTCCGCCACCAAGGCTGCCGCCGCCACCGGCGCGATCGATGCGCGCGGCATGATCGGCATCTACCCGCGTCTGCCCGACATCGACATCGAGAGCCGTGGCGACTTCCTGCTGGGAATGAACATCTTCCACGGCGGCGAGCTGGCCCGCGCCGCACAAGCGCGCGGTCGCGAAATCCTGAAGACCAAAGGCATCGAGCCCAATGACTCGGTGTCGTTCGACGATACGGTCGCGATGTTCGGCAACGATCCGGTGCTGTCGGCCTGGGCCAAGACCCGCTCGACCCACCAGTATCACAAGTACCGCATGCTGCAGAATCATCTGCATAGCCGCGCCGATGAATACCTTGCGGCGCTGGAAGCGGCTGATACCAAGGGGCCTGGTGCGGTCGAATTCGACCAGGCACTGATCAAGAGCGCGCCCGAATACACCCGGCGCGAAATCCACACCCAGCCCGGCGGCTATGTCGGCGACCCGTTCGCCGGCTATATGTATCGTTATGGCACCGACTGGGGCGTGCAGAATGGCCGCAGCTATCAGGACGGCGGCCACAAGGACATGGCCGGCGCAACGCCAATTCCGGCCGACGGCAAGGTCAAGCGCGTGCTCGATCTCGGCACCTCGATTGGCCAATACGCCACCAGCCTGAAACTCCGCTTCCCCGAAGCGGAGGTGTGGGGCGTCGATGTCGGCGCGCCGATGGTGCGGTATGCGCACTTGAAAGCGAATGGCATGGGCCTTGACGTCAAATTCCGTCATGCCCTCGCCGAGGACACCAAGTTCCCCGACAATCACTTCGACCTGGTCACCGCGAACATTCTGTTCCACGAGACGACGCAAGTGGGCGCCAAGGGGATCATCAAGGAAGTGGCGCGTGTGCTTCGGCCGGGCGGCGTGTTCTATCCGCTCGACTTCTACACCAGCCGGCCAGCGCCGCGGACGGCGTGGGAGCAATTCGCCGCGTTCTGGAACCACCGCTGGAACATCGAGGACTGGATGCTCGAGTACGCCGCCCTCGATTTCAACGGCGAGCTTGCCAAGAACGGCCTTGAAGTGACCCGCAACAAGGGCGGCGGCATGTACGGCTCGGACGGCAGCGGCAACGTGATGGGCATCAAGAAAAAAGCCTAGAGCGGATATTCGATCCGGATCACTTCGATCTCATCCTCCCCGGTCGGCGTACGGACCTTGACCGTAGCGCCGACCCGGGCCTTGAGTAGCGCCCGGGCGATAGGCGACACCCAATTGATCAACCCACTGTCAGCATCGGCCTCATCGATGCCCACCAGGGTGATCGTATGCCGCGTGTCGTCCAGCGTGGCGTAGGTCACCGTCGCGCCAAAGAACACCTGGGCACGATTTTTCTGCATGTTGGGATCGACGACTTCAGCCGAATCGATGCGTTTTCTCAGGTACCGGATCCGCCGATCAATCTCGCGCAGGCGTTTCTTGCCGTAGATGTAATCGCCGTTCTCGGATCGATCGCCGTTGCCGGCGGCCCAGGACACGACCTCGACCACCTTGGGCCGTTCCTCGTGACGCAACGAGTGTAGCTCGTCGCGCAGCATCTGAATCCCACGCGGCGTGACCAGATTGCGCGCGCCACCTAGCAGGTCCGGCGCGTCGTCGGCGTCAGCCTCAATGTCGCCATCGGGTTCTTTGACGAAGGCTTTGCTCATATCCGGTCAACGCTCAATAGATGATCGTGCCGCCATGCGCGGCCACCTTGTCCTGAACGATCTCGATCAGATGCCGGCAGGTGGTCTGCGCGCAAGTCTCCTCGTCGCGAGCGTAGCGCTCGACGTAGGATCGGCATGCGCTGCCCACGCGAGACCTGAAGCCGACATCTTTGATCAGGCGGACTGCCATCGCCACATAGTCCTCGATCGTAGCCGGAAATGGCAGCAGGGAAGAACCGTCAGTATCGGTAAACATCGCGCGCACCGCGTCCTGATCTTCCTGCCGACCGATGGCACGCTCAAATAGCGGCACTAGGCTGGTCGCGGTCGATGTCTCGATGGCCTCTGATGTTCTCAGAACCAGAACAGGCTTGCCCGCTGCCATCGCTTCATAGGCCGTGTGGCCCGAAGCAAACGGGAACGAGTCGAGGAAGATGTCGATCGCCGCCGCGCCAGCTTGCGTATCCGCCAGCCAGCCGACGAAAGGGCAACGATCAAGAATACCGCGTGCCGCCATCAAATCGCGTACCTGCGCGACACGAAGTTTCCGGCCCGTCCACATGAAGCGCGCCTCAGGACGCTGTCGCAGAACTTCTGCAAGAGCATCCATGAATCTGATATCCAGCAATTTTTCCTCGCGACCAATGCAGCCCAGCAGGACATCGCCCGCCTTGATGTCCAATTTCTTGCGGATGCTAGCGCCTTGCGCCTCGGCGTCAGGGCCAGTCAGCGGCGGCAACGCCATGCGCGATGACCGCCACTGGCGCCCGTCGATGATCAGTTCGTCGTCGAAGAAATTTCCAACAGTAAGATAGCCATCAATGCCGGGCGATTGGAGGCCGTGATATTTCATGGCCCACCACACCAAGGCAGGCGCGACGCCAAACCCAGCAGCAAAACTTAGGAATACGGGGATCGAAACGAAGACAACTGCGGCGACCCCATCCCGCTCAGCGACCTCGCGAATCCACACGACAGGATGCCGCGGCCGTGTCTCCGGCCATCTCACGGTGGCCAAAGATCCGTGGTAAGCGGCCATCGGTTCCGGGATGTTTAGGCCTGATTCCAAAACGTAAATGAACGGTTCGATCGGACGCGGAGTCAAATGCGAGAGGCCCCGCAGGAACGTGAAAAGATTGGTCGTATGCGCGAGCACCGCCGCTGTGTGCAGAAAGAACGCGACCCGGGTTGGCCGTGACGGCGAAGCTGTGAAGCACGCGTCGCGTATTGGGCCAATCGCAGTTCGCGTGGCTTGACCAATCTTGTATAGGATTGGCGATAACGCAGCGTGGGCGGTGCTGAATCGGGTCGCGCTCTCGACCGCCTTGAGATAGGTCGTTTGGATCCGGTTTTCCAATTCCACAACAACGTCGATCAGGTCGTTGTCGCGAGCATCCGCGGCCCGCTTCAGAATAGGGACCACCGCCCCCGTGAAGACCTCGTCTAGGATCCAAGCCGGCATGACGTGCGAAAAGAAGAGCTTGATCACGGCACCCGTCCACGCGCGGATCTCCACGCCCGACAGGTTGGCCAGACGCGCGGCAAAGGCCTCGAGGGCCCGACGCACCGGCGCCGGCGAAGGCGCAAGCCAGCCGTTGTTGATCAATAACGACCGAAACCCCTCGGCGTCGGCGATCAGCCCGGCCATAAATCGCGATGGACCCTTGGTTCCAATACGGTCGATCAAGGCGCCGAGCGCCTCGTCGGCCGGGCCGCGGATGGAATCACAGATGAGGAGCGCGGCGATGGAAAACGACAGCGTCCGATCGTCGGCATCCGGCGTCAGACGCGATTCCAGAAGCAACTGTTTTGATCGCCAATAGACGTCGTCGCGCAGCTTGTAAGGATAGCGCGCAAGGCATTGTGGCACGGCAAATAGCTCGACACCGATATTGAATTCGGAGTCGCGGCCGGTCGGGTTGGACAGTTTCCTTGCACCAGCTTCAACCGCTTCCAGCGCCTCGGGCCACAGCGTACTATCGATCCCAGAGGGCGCCGCATCGATAGCCCTAATCAGCGCGCCCAACTTGCGCCAATCGGGCGACAGCGCGAGCTCAGACATTTGCGTGCGAATGTGCATCGCCGCGGTCATCGATCCCGCGCCTTAATGACAGTTCGATTCATCGTTTCGGCGACAACCTCGCGAATATGGCGCACAGTTGTCTCGGCGCAGATCCGTTCATCGCGGGCATAAGTTTCGACAAACCGTCGACACGCAGCGCCGACGGCCAAACGAAATGCCGGCTCGCGGGCCAGTCGTATCGCCAACGTGACGTAGGCTTCAGCGGTATCAACGTATGGCAACAGCGATTGGCCCTGTTCGTCAGTGAAGATCGCACGGACGGCAGCTTGATCCTCCGGACTGCCGATCTCACCACGAATCGCGGGGACGAGACTGGTGGCCGTCGACGACTCGAGGGCTTCAGGCGTCGTGAGCATGACGACTGGCTTCCCAGCGGCCATTGCCTCGTAACCGGTGTGGCCCGAAGCAAACGGAAAAGTGTCGAGATAGATGTCGAGCGCCGCAGCGAGAACCTTGGTGTTGTCGAGCCAACCCAAGTAATTGCAGCGATCGGAAATACCGCGCCACTCAAGACGCCGCTGAACCTGGGCAACGAACATGCTGCGCCCAGTCCACACAAACCGAGCGCCGGGACAATGCTCCAATATTTTCCCGACGCCATCAATGTATCGCGGGTCGAGCATTTTTTCCTCGCGGCCAATGCAGCCGAGCAGGATCTGATCCGCAAATACCCCAACTTGCTGCCGCAAAGTCGCCACCTTGGGCTCCACCGTAAGATCGCGAAGTTCGGGAAGCGCCATGCGTGTCGATCGCCAGGTCCGGCTGCCGATACGGCGGGTATCGTCGAAGAAGTTTCCGACTGTCAGATATCCGTCAATTCCCTCGAGGGCCAGGCCATGATATTTCATGGCCCACCACAACAGTACAGGTGTAGGGCGATACCCTGCCGCGAAGCCTAAGTAGAGCGCGGACGAGACAAAGACAGCCGCTCGTACATCGTCAGCTCTCATTGCGCCCCCAATCCAAATGATCGGATGCCCCGAGTTTGGCGGCGGCTGGCGCAACGGAACGTTGAGCGCCGCCAATGCGTCGCGAAGCGGGCTCACAGGTCCTGCAGGTTCCATGGATGCGACATAAACCACCGGCTCCAGGCCCGGATTTGTAAGCGACCTAAGGCCACGAAAGAACGTCAGGAGATTATCCGTGTGCGCTAGCCGCCCCATAGAATGAAGTACGAATCCCACCTTGATGACCGGCGGCAAGATCCGGTCTTCGGCATCGACGGTCGGCAGTGGATTTTGTTCTTTGGCGCGCAGACCAACCTCGCGCTGGGCCTGTGATAGCGAGCCCATGATCTTTGAATATCGTTCAGCCCCCTCGGCCGCCCTGACATACTCACTCGATGCACGGTCGTCGATTAGGCTTGCCATCTCGATCAGCCTTGAATCGATCGCCAAAGCGGCTCGGGCCAAGGTCGCCAGAACGACACGACGAAACAAGAGGGCAAGCCAAGCCTCGGGAGCGCGCGAAAAAAAGAACATTTCCAGGATGCTCAGGCACCACACACGGACATCGGCGGGCGACATGAAAGCAAGGTCCTGCTCTGCCCGATCGAGCACATGGTCGAGCGCGTCAAGATCAGCGCTGAACCACCCCCCCGCATCCAGCAGACCAAAATACGCAGCTGGGGTTGCCGGCAGTCCTCGTCGAAATCGACCTGCGTTCTTTGCAGTGATGCGGCCAAATAAGGCGGCCAACGCCGACGACTGGTCCTTCAGGATCGATTCACAGATCAGGAGCGATGTCAGAACATGCGCAAAAGTCTGGTCGTCCAAGTTGCGCCGCAAATAGCCGAGCATCTGCGATTGCTTGTCTTGCCAATAAGTCTCAAGTTGAAGCGCGCCCTGTCGCGTCGCCATGGCGCGCGGAAGTTGGAACGTTTCACTTGCAAATCTGAAATCGTGCGGTGCTGCAGCAGGACTGAGCAGGTCGCGCGCACCTCGTTGCAAGACTTCGAGGACGCGCTCGTGAAAATGGGGCGGTATACGGCCGTCGCCCAACTGCGCCATGAGCACTCCTAGGGCGGGCCAATTCGGTGGGACGGCGGCTGCGATCGCTCTTTCCACGTCGGGCGTTGAAGGGGCATCACCCAAGGCCGGCATCCCCGTGCTGACTGACGCAACCCAATAAAATCAGGCGCAAGCGCCCTCGATTGGATAACCTTGTTTGAAGAGACCGCTTTTCGCATTGAGGCATGAGCTCAGCGCCGTCCAATTGCCTTCACACTGCTTGACCGCTATCTTGCCGAAACACGAGAGGCAACCCCTGAATTTGGTGATGGCCGGAAGCGTCGACTTCCGCTGTGCCACAGAACGGTAACATTATGCGCATCCTGGTCACCGGCGGCGCCGGATTCATCGGCTCGAACTTTGTTCACTATCAATTGCAACAGCGGCCCGACTGCAAGGTCGCCATTCTTGACGCTCTCACTTATGCCGGTTCGGTTGACCACCTGCCGCCCGAAAGTCTGGCGCCGGGCGATAAATCGCGGGTCGAGTTCCACTACGGCAACGTCCTCAACGCCGATCTGGTGGATTCGCTGGTCGCAAAAGCCGACGTGATCGTTCATTTCGCGGCCGAAACGCATGTGACCCGATCCATCTTCGATAACCGGCAGTTTTTCGAGACCGACGTGCTCGGCACGCAGGTCATCGCCAACGCCGTCCTGCGGCATCGCGCAACGGTCCAGAAGTTTGTGCATATCTCGACATCCGAAGTCTATGGCACCGCCATCGGCGCCAAAATGGACGAAGATCATGCACTCAATCCGATGAGCCCCTATGCCGGCGCCAAGTGCGGTGCGGATCGGCTGGTATATTCCTATTGGCAAACTTACCAGATGCCGATCACGATCGTGCGGCCATTTAACAATTTTGGACCACGGCAGCACCTGGAGAAAGTCGTCCCGCGTTTCATCACCAGCGTGATGTTGGGCGAGCCCTTGACGGTGCATGGCGACGGCAGTGCGCGTCGCGATTTCGTCTACGTCGAAGATGTCTGCCGTGCCGTCGATTTGGTGCTGCGCGCGCCAGCAGACAAGACCACTGGGCAGGTGTTCAACGTCGGCAGCGAGATCGACCGGAGTGTCGGGGAGATCGCGCGCGACATCGTGAAGGTGATGGGGGGCGACCCAAAGTCGATCATCAATATCGGCGAACGCCCGGGCCAAGTGTTTCGTCACACCTGCGACGCCAACAAGGTTCGCCGCGTGCTGGGATGGTCCGAAAGCAAGACCTGGGAAAGCGGGCTCAAGGCCAGCATCGACTGGTACAAAGACAACGAAGCGACGTGGCGCCGGCAAATGTGGATGCGCAAGGTGCCGATCGTCACAGCCACCGGCAAGCGCGAGTTCCATTGACCACCGTCGCCCTGGCGCCCTCATGAGCCTCAAGATCAGGGACTACCTTCTGACCGGCCCATTCGAGCTGGAGAAGTCCGTCGTCAGGGCCAATCAGGACCCGTGCGTGTATGTCATTGTCGAAAAATACGGCGAACCGTGGGACCCAAAATTTAGATTTGTCGCCGTCGGCGACAGTGGCGCCACGGGCCTGAAATTTGCGGAGCATCCGGATTTACCGCGCTGGAAAGCGGCTGGCGCCGTCAGCCTCTACTACCACCCCTGCCCGCGGTCGTCCGGGCTGACCGACAAGGATCGCAATCGCATTGTCGCCGAAATTCGAGACGCCATGGCCAAGAGTGGCAACGCCATCTCGATCCAGGGCGGATTTTAGCCGCGGGCGCCATGACCACAGTGGCCGTGTTGCAGCCCGGCTATATCCCATGGCTCGGCTTTTTCGAGCAGATGGCCCGAGCCGATCACTTCGTCTATTACGACGATGTCCACTTCGACAAGCATGGCTGGCGTAACCGAAACAGAGTTAAGGGCCCGACCGGCCCGGTCTGGCTTAGTGTTCCTGTTCGCCATTCAGGCCGGGCCGATCAGTTGATTCTCGAGACAGAGATCGTTCCGGACATACCCTGGGCCAAAAAACAGATCCGAACGCTCCAACAACTCTATGCCAAAGCCCCCCATCGCGACCCGTACCTCGCGGAATTTGCCGAGATCATCGAACACCCTTGGCGCCTGATATCCGACCTCGACATGGCCGTCGGAGACGTCATGCGAGGCTGGTTTGGGATCACGACACCGATTTACCGATCGTCCGCGCTCGGCATCGGCGGAGGCCAGAGCGAACGACTGGTCAATATCTGCAAGAACTTCGGTGCAACACGGTATGTGAGCGGCGCCGCGGCCCGGGACTACCTGGAAGTCACACTGTTCGACCGCGCGGGGATCGAGGTGGTCTGGCAGGATTATCGTCACCCGACTTATCCCCAATTGCACGGCGACTTCGTTTCGCACTTGTCTGCGCTGGATTTGGCGTTAAATGTGGGCGCCAGCAGCCGCCGTGTCATCCTCGGCGAGCCTGGCCATTCAACATGAGGGGAAGCCATGTCTGAAACGGGTACACGGAAGCGCGCCGAAGAATTGGCGGTTGAGAACGTCCGGCGCATCACCGAAGTGATGCGCGAAGAGCGCAACAACGCCGTTGCCTTGGCGCAAATTCGCCGCGAGGAGCTTGAGAAAGCGAAGAAACTGCTTAAAGAAGCAGTGAGCGCGCTACCAGCCCAAAGCGGCGATCTTGTCGCGAAGATCAGTGAGTTTCTGGCAAAGCCGACGAATTAGCCCTGGTATCGCTCCCACCAGACCTGGAACATCAGCAGATTCCAGATTCTGTTGCCGTGGTCACGCACCCGGCCAAAGTGTTCCGCCAGGAGCTGCTGCACGGCAGTTGATTGCAATAGCCCGTGTCTGGCGAGCCTGTCGGGCGATAGCCGGTCACGGACAAATTCACCAAGGCTTTCCATAATCCAGGCGTTGATCGGCATCAGAAATCCCTCTTTCGGCCGATCGATAATTGCCTTTGGAATGAGCCCTTCGACCGCGCGTTTCAACAGATGCTTGACCCGGCCGTTCCTGATCTTCATACCGCCGGGAAGTCGCGCGACATATTCCACCAGACGATGATCAAGGAACGGCGGCCGAACTTCGACCGAATGCGCCATCGAGAGCCGGTCGACAAAGGGCAGGACCTGGTCAGGCAGCAGCGTCTCGAAATCGAGCGCAAGCGCCCGATTGACCGGATCGCCGGAGCCAATGTTCTTCAACACTGACCGAACGATGTCGTCGGTCGAGGCATCGACCACCGCTCTTGCCATGTCCGGCGCGTAGAGCGCGCGATTGGCTTCGTCGGTCGAGATATACTGGGCCGATCGCTGAGCGGCATCGTCGCCACGATCAAGGATGCGATCGAGATAGTCGATCTTGCCGGCAAACTCGCCCATAGCAGCGGCGATCTCGCTGGACATCGCAATCTCCCCCGCTCTGATGCGCCGTCGCAGCACAAGCGCTGCGGCCGAGCGCGGCCCAATATAGCTACCGAAGATTTCATCGGCGCCGTCGCCGGAAAGACAAACCTTCACATGCTCGGCAATCAGCCGCGTTATAAAATAGGTCGACACCACGCCGGAGAAAGGCTCGTCGAACGATTGCGCGATCCGCTCCATTGCATCCGGTAAATCGTTGAACCGGATCAGAAATTCGTGATGATCGGTGCCATACTTCTCCGCAACTTCGGTCGCCAGAGCGCGGTCGGCGTCCTTGCCGGCGATCCGATCGTCATAAATCATCGTAAAGGTCTTGATCGGTCGGGCCGAATTTCGCGCCATGATCGCGACAACACTTGAGCTATCGACCCCACCCGACAAGTACGCGCCAAAGGGCACGTCCGACTGCATCTGCAGTTTGACGCTGTCTTCCAGCAATCGTTGAACCTCTGCCACGGCTTCGTCTTCGCCGATCGCGGCATTTTGCCCAAAGGGCGCCCGCCACCAGCTTCGGAGATCAGCGCGGCCATTTGAGAATGTCAGCATTTCGCCCGGCCGAAGCTGGCGAATCTGCGCAAAAGCGGTGCGCGGCCCTGGCGTATTCTTGAGCGCGAAATAGTGATGGATGGCAATGAGATCGGGCGACCGACTCACCGCCGGATGCGCGAGGAGCGCTTTGATTTCAGAACCGAACACGATGCCTTCGGGCGTCAAGGCATAGTAGAGCGGCTTGATTCCGACGTGATCACGATAGAGGTGTAGCGTCGACGATCGCGAGTCCCAAACTGCGATCGCAAACATCCCATTGAGGCGCTCCACAAACCCCGAGCCATGCTTCTGATAGAGGTGCGGAATCACCTCGCTATCGGAGTGATGCGACTTGAATATGTGACCGTCGCGTTCGAGCTCGCGGCGCAAATCGACGTGGTTGTAGATTTCGCCATTGAATACGACGGAAATCGTCCCGTCGGCGCTATGGACCGGTTGCTGTCCACTCTCGACGTCGATGATCGCGAGGCGTCGCATCCCGAGCGAAACCGGACCCACCTCGAAGACGCCTGAGTCGTCCGGCCCGCGATGCACGAGACGCGCGACCATGTCGGCGAGAACGCGTGAGTCGCGCCGTCCAATGAAGCCCGTTATTCCGCACATGCCGAGAAAAGCCGTTAAGTGAGGCCGCGCGCCGCGACCATGAGATCAGCGATTATCCTGATGCGACTGGAAGTCGTCATGCTCGCCGAGCGTCGCGAATTTCTTGAGCCGCGATTCCTCGGCGTTCTTCACCACTTTCCAGTAATTGTGTTGCCACGAGCGGTATTTCCAATCAGGGCATCCCGAACATAGGCCGATGTCCTTGCCATGACCGCCGAGATGTTTCTCGCGGTAGTAACGAAAACCCGGACCATGCCAGATGGTCGCGATACTTTCGGAATTGACGTTGCCCATGCTCGTGTGCGCCGAAATGTCGTAGCCACAGACCATGACGTTGCCGCGGCTATCGATATTGAGCCGCTCGAAGATGAAGGGACACGGCACTTCGTCTTCGTTGAGATAAGCGATGGGGTCGGCCGATTTGTCGGTCTTCAGTTCGGTGTTGATGCCCCAGGTCAGAAACTTGCGCTTGATCAGGTAATCGATACCGTGACCCTCGACCCAGAATTTCTCGACCGCGTCAACGTCGACGCCCTTTTGGTTCACGCAAGACGCAACGATCTTCGAACTCGAGCGCAACTCGGCCCTCAATCGCAGCATCATCTTGACGTTGGCGACCAGTGTCTCCCACTCGAGCCCTTTCCGCACCACCGCGTACGTTTCGGGGTCGCAGGCATCGACCGAGAATTCGATCATGTCGACGCCAGCCTCAAGCAACGCCCGTGCGTTCTCTTCGGTGAACAAGGATCCGTTCGTGATCAGACCAATCTTGCAACCCTTGGCCTTGGCATAGACCAGCAGCTCGGTGCCCTTCGGGTGGAGCATCGGCTCGCCACCGCCCGAAATCCGCAAGTAAGCGCCATGCGGACCCGACTCATCGGCGATCCGCTTGAACGTCGCCTCGGACATGTAGGGCGCGTCGCGATACTCTTTGCGAATATTGGAATTAGTGTACGGGCAATGTGGGCACAGCGCATTGCACGGATAGACGAACGATAAGACCAACATCATCGGGAAGTTCTTCGCTTCCGGACGCAGACCATATTGTTCCTGGGTGTGAACGACTCCCGCTATCGCCATGCCGATGACGTGCCCTTACATGAATTCTGGCTGCTGGTCGCCAGCAGGCTTCTTGCCATCCTCGTACCAGAACGGGCGGGTTCCCGCCACTTTCTCATCCTCGTACTCGGCACCCGCCACCTGCCAGTCGCCGCAGCCCCTGCAGATATTGGGAATATCGTTCCAGCGGCCCTCGCGATGCGGTTTGCGCAACGTTTCGCCGAGAATGCGCCAGGCCTCTTTGATGGTCGTGTTATTGATGTTGGCCGGCTTGTACATGCCTTCGTAGTCGACAGCGCAAGCGACCACATTACCGTTCTGATGGATCGCCATGGTGTTGTTGCCCCAGGGGCAGGCAATTCTAAAGTCGGTGTTATGATCGATGGTCGAGGTTCGCACCGTGCCCGTCGCGGTCCATTCGAGCATTGGACGGACCTTCACTTCGGCCCCATGCGAGCGCCAATGGGCACGATAAGCGTCTACTTCATGCGCATTGTCTTTCATCACCGAAAACTGCGCCGTGATCGTGGGATAGGTCTGGCCGCTCTCTTTCCGGCGACGGCAGAGCTCTTCCACCGCCGGATACACGACATCCCACTTCGCCTTGGCGCGAATTTTCTCGAACGTCTCCTTGCTATACCCATCGAGGCTGAGGATGA
>VGEM01000011.1 GCA_016869315.1 Alphaproteobacteria bacterium
GGCTGATTGAGCTGCCGGCGCCCGTCCTCATGGCGGCGGGCGCTGTCGGCTCTCTCATCACCTCGCTCACTCGGCGGCCGAGCCTGATGTCGTGGGCCAAGGCGGTCGAGGCTAACCATCCCGACTGGGTTGCCCGCCCGTCTCCTTTGCCCGGCTATCATCCCAAGTGGAACCTCAAGAATGGCTTCAAAGACGCGGTAAACTGGGCCGTTTCACAAGGTTTGTTGAAGAGTAACAGCTAAGTTGAGTTGTTATTTCGGGCCGATTCCGGCCCTATGACGCACCTGCGAGATGAGCGGAAACGAAATCTGCCGGTCGCGGGCACGCTTATTCGGTTCGTTCCAGCATCGGGTTGCTCGTCATGACCGTCTCGGCTTCCGGGTCCGGCGAGACACTTAAAGTGGTTTATGAGCTGCTGGCGCCATTCAACAAGCGAGGAGTGGACCTTGGTCCCGGGGTTCGATTCAGCGAAGACCTGAATTTCGATTCCCTGGTGGTGATGGAGTTCGTGGCGGCGGTCGAAGACCGGTTCGATATCTCGGTGCCTCTCAATTTGTTGCCGGATATCGCGACCATCCAACAGCTGGCCGACGCCGTGGATCGCATCGTCAAAAGCGACAAAGGTTAACGACACAGGGAACTGTATCATGGCTGACATTTTTGACCGCTTCGCCCCGTTGATGGCCCAGCGCGACTCCTTCTTCACCGAAGCTGGCGCCGACCCATTCACCGTCCGCATGGACCAGGTGATTTCGCAGACCGAAGCGATGATCGGCAACCGTCGAACCATCCTTTGCGGCACCAACAACTATCTCGGCCTGACCTTCGCGCCCGAAGCGCTCAAGGCTGCCCACGCCGCGTTGGACGACTTCGGCACCGGCACCACCGGCTCGCGGGTCGCCAACGGCACTTACGTTGGGCACAAGGCGCTTGAAGACGAACTCAAGACGTTCTTCAAGAAAGACCACGCCATCGTCTTCTCGACCGGGTTTCTCGCAAACCTTGGCGTGCTCTCGACCCTGATGGGGCCGGACGACTTCATCGTCATGGACGCCGACTGCCACGCCTCGATCTACGACGGCGTGCGTATGAGCCAGGCCCAGATCATCCGTTTCAAGCACAACGACGCTGCCGATCTCGACAAGCGCCTGGCCCGCCTCGCCGACAAACCGGGCAACAAGCTGATCGTGATCGAAGGCATCTACTCGATGCTCGGCGATACAGCGCCATTGAAAGACATCGTCGCGGTCAAGAAGAAGCACGCCAACACCTACATCCTGAGCGACGAAGCGCATTCACTCGGCGTGCTCGGTCGATTTGGTCGCGGCTTGCCGGAACAGGACGGCGTCGAGGCCGACGTCGACTTCATTGTTGGCACGTTCTCGAAGTCGGCCGGCACGGTCGGCGGATTCTGCGTGTCGAGCCATCCGAAATTCGACACGCTTCGTCTCGTCTGCCGTCCTTATATATTCACGGCGTCACTGCCGCCGTCGGTGGTGGCCTCGGCTGCCGTCAATCTTTCCATCATTCGCGGACCCGAAGGCGGCGCGCTGCGCAAGCGCCTAAGGCGCAACGCGCAACACCTCCACGCCAGACTCACCAACCTTGGCCTCAAGATCGCCAGCGGCCCGAGCCCGGTGGTCGCCGTGGTCGCGCCCAGCCCCGAAATGGCGGTCGCCTTCTGGCGCGGCCTGATCGAGGCCGGCGTTTACGTCAATCTGGCCCTGCCGCCGGCGACACCCTACGGCTACTCGTTGCTCCGCTGCAGCCTGTGCGCCGCGCACACCGAAGAGCAGCTCGACGAGGTCGTCGCGATCTTCGGCCGCGTCGCCGCCGACCTCGGCCTGATCGAACGCTGCGCCCGCAAGGTGGCTGGGGCGTAACTCGAGACGCGACGTATTGGGCACGTATCGGATTCGTAGCAGGGCCCTCCTGTCTTGAAACGCGAGCGTCAGAGGGCGGTCAAATAGAGAAGAGCGGCATTTTCTTCGAACTCTGCGCGCGCGGCCTGCCGAAAAACAACGCGAAGCGTCATTTCGCGAAGAGCGCTCGCGCCAATCCTTTGGCTTCATCCCACGGAACAACATCGCTCGGGTTAGTGTCGTCATCTGCGATTCGCCAATCCAGTTCCGCGCGCTGCGAATCCGAAAGTGGAAACGCGTCAGCATCCCGAGCGACTTGGCTGTTGCACTCATGGGTGCCTCGGAGAACTCCAGAAAAGTACTTCAGCATAGTTGAAATCTTGCTCATCCACAAACAGTTGCCCGCATTGCCATGCGTTGATTTGCGGGCAGCCATGTGTTGCCCGACGTAGCGCGCCGCACTGATCGCGATCAGATTGGGCAACACACAGAAAATCGCTCAGGTGCACCATGACGTCAGCAATCCTCCTTCCCGCCATGGCACTTGTGCTGTGGTCCTTCGTGATGTGGGCCTGGCTTTATGCGACCCGCATCCCCGCCATCATCCGCTTCAAGATTCCGATGCCGCCGACAATGACGAAGAACGACCTCAATGCGGCGTTGCCGGCCGATGTGCGCTGGAAGGCGGACAACTACAATCACCTGATGGAACAGCCGACGCTGTTTTATGCGGTCGCCATGGCGGCGGCGATCGCCGGCGCGGGTGAGGGGGTCAATGCCGCGCTCGCCTGGAGTTACGTCGGACTCCGTATTGTCCACAGTCTGGTGCAGGCGACCACGAACGTGATCAAGCTGCGTTTTGCCGTGTTCATGCTGGCGTCGCTGGTTTTATTGGCGCTGTCCGTGCGCGTGACGATGGCGGTGGTGTAGGGCGCCTACTTCAGGCCGCCGGACTTCAGCGTCCGTAGGAGTAGCCGGGCGCCTGTCAGCAGCGGGCGCCGCCGCTCGGCGTCAGTCAGCTCGATCTTCACGCCCGAGTGCCGTTCGATTTTCCAAACCGCGTAGTCGAGCCCCCCCTGGAACGTGAAGGCGGCTTTGACCAGGCGTAGCACGTTCATGGACTTGCCAAGGATACGCCGTGCGAGCCAGCGCAACGGGGCGCGCGAATCGATGTCGCTTTGGTTGGGTGGGTCGCCGTAGATCGCTGTCGTGATGGCCCGATAGCGACCGAAGTCCTCGTCCACTAATTCGGCTGCTTTCTCTGGCGGCTCGGGGCGAAGTTCGGCGCGGTAGGTTTCCTGAAGCGCGCGCACCCAAAGGTCGCGCGCCACGAACTGGCGTGGCAACAACGGTGCTGTCGCCGCCATCATGGTACGCACAGCTTCGACGAGGGCTGCTTCGAGACGGCGACGAACTTCATCGGTGCGGGCGCGCATGATGATCGTTCGTTGCGAGAACCGAGCCCAGATCGCCGACGTGAGCGCCGATGAACTCGTGCCGCGGATGAAGGCTGCGACACTCATCACCGCCACCTTGGCCCGCAAGATGCGTCCTTCGTACGGCAGCTCGATATAATAGACATTGGGCGGCAGCAGCGCGCCGAAGAATGCCGAGAGCGGATTCCGAGTCGCCGCGCCCATGCGATCGACCAGGATATAAAAATCCAACATGAGATCGACATCGGTGCCTTGGCGCAGGCATGACCCATAGAACAGTACGGCCGCGACAGAGGACCCATACCTTTCCGCCAGGTGATCGGCGAAAATGCGAGCTGCCGGAAAGGCCGCGGCGCGACTCTCGGCTGCAATGATGTCGTCGAGGTTGGTCATGGGGCCGGCAACTTGATCACATTGAGCGGGCCAACTGCCGCGATCTCGATCGGCGAATTTGCGTCGGCCTCATAAAGTTCACCGTCGAGCGTAAAGGCACCGGTCAGCCGCAAGGTCACTTGACTGAGATGTCGGACGGCCCGTCGAAATCCTGGCGTCAATTGGCCGGAGAGGATTGACGGAAGCGCGGCCAACAACGCGCGAGGCCCAGCGCCGAGGCTGATGTAGGCAACGCCCTTCCCAAGGTTGGGAACATCGGGCGCCAACCCGAGAATCAAATGATCGAGGGTCGTCACGCCGACAAAAAAGAACGTGCCGTCTTCTCCGCCCCCAGGCCACGTTGCGCTCACCACCTTGCCCGATCCTCCGAGGATCGCCCGCCAAGACATCAGGGAGATGGCGGCCGCATGGCTGATGGCGTTCGGAAGTCCCAATGGATAGATCGAACGGCGGCACATCATGATGCCGTCGACCACATCGGCAGCGCCAAAGAATGCACCATGCAAAGTCTGTTGCTTGTCGCCGCGCCGAACCTCGATGATTGGTCGGGGGACCGTGTAACGACGAACATCGCCCTGTCGCCGTAGGGCCAGCAGCCGACGAAGCGCATCGCGCGGGTCTTTCACGCCACACCACGCGGCAGTCGTCATATTGGTTTTGCCCGAAGGCAGAATGAAAATCGTGGGCCCGTCGGCGGCGCCGATCGTGACCAAAGTCGAGAACACCAGATCCGCCGTGCCGTCGCCGCCATTGACGATCAGCATGTCGTCCTTGCGGCGGACACACTCTTGCACTGCTGTTGAAACGGCGGCGGGAGTCGCGGCATCGACGATCGTGACGCTCGCTTCACCGGCGAGGAATTCATGGAACCAGCCGGGCGCGGCGCGATTGCCGGTGCTCGCGGGGTTGGTGAGCAAGGTGAGCGAAGCAGGGGTCGGCACGCGCGGGCTATCCCAAGTTGGGTTGGGAAAATATAGGCGAAATCATGACCTTAACGCACGGGTCCTCTGCCGTTCTCAAGGCCGTTAACCTTGCAACGGCGGCAAATTCCTGCACATTGTCCACAGGGTCTCACTGGGTAGGATTTGCGCCCGCGCGCCACAAGCGCGGAGCGCACGCCGTATGAAAGCAATCGATCGGTATCTGCTCGGCCAGATCACGCCGACCGTGTTGGTGACGCTGTTTATCGCGGCGGTGATCTTGTGCATGGAACGTCTGATGCGACTGCTCGACATCGCCGTCGGCAACGGCGTGTCGACTTTGGTCGTGTTTCAGATGCTCGCCAACTTGATCCCACATTACATCGGGTTGGCGCTGCCAGCCGCGTTGTTTCTTGGGGTTTTGCTGGCGTTTCGGAAACTCTCGTTGCAATCCGAGCTCGACGCCATTCTGTCATCGGGCGTCGGCCTCTCCCGGTTCATTCGTTCGGCCATGGCCTTCGCCGTCTTCATGGCCGCATTCAACTTCGTGTTGTCGGGGTACCTGCAGCCGTACTCGCGCTATGCCTATCGCGCGATCCTGTTCAACATCACCTCGGGCGTGATCGAGCAGGGGATCGGCGAGGGCATCTTCATGAACCTGCCGAACGGCTACACGCTCCGCGTCGAACAATCGAGCGGCGCCGGGCGCGAACTGGTCGGTGTGTTTGCCCACAAGCAGTCGGATGCCGGCGAAATCACGACCCTGACTGCCAAGCGCGGTGAGCTTGTCACCGGTGAGATGGACGGCATTGTCACCATGCGCCTCTACGACGGTACCCGCTCGGAGTGGGATCCGGCGACGCAACGGCAATCCGGCCTCAAGTTCGAGGTGTTCGACTGGCCGCTTGATTTGGCCGATATCGTTCGGTTTCGCGGCCGCGGTGGCGACGAGCGCGAACTAACGATTGGAGAACTGTTGACCATCGATCTTGCCAATCGCGCCGCGGGGCGGAGCGGAGCGACGGCATCGACCACCGACGAGAAAGCCCCGGTCGAGCAGCGGCTTCCTCCGTCGGCTATCGAAAGCGAGCTCCATGGTCGCATTGTATTCACGCTCTCGATGATATTGTTGCCTCTGCTCGGTGCTCCGCTTGGCATCATCACGCGGCGCGCGACCCGATCCTTCGGTTTGATCTTCGGCATTCTCATCATGGTCAGTTACCACAAGGTGCTCGAATTCGGCGAAGCATATGCCGCCTCGACCGGGATGACCGCCGCGCCAATTCTGTGGGGTGCCTTCGCCGTGTTCACGGCCGGCACGATACTGTTGTTCTATCGCACCGACATTGCCACCGGGGCGACGCCAATCCAGAAGCTCGAGGAGGCGTGGGTGTCTGGCGCGAGTCTGTTTGCTGCGCTGTTCAAGCCAGCTAGAGCGAAAGCCTGATCGATGATCCTGACGCGGTATCTGATGCGGGCCTTCCTAGCGCAGTTTGTTGGCGTTCTGATCGGCCTCGTGCTGTTTCTGCAAACCCTCGATCTCTTGGCCAATGCCAATGAGGTCCTGGCGGGCGGCGGGCCGCCGGCCGACACGCTGATTCGTTACGTTGCGCTTCGCATTCCGTCGATGTTTGAAACAGTGGCGCCGCTCGCCGCGCTCATCGGCGCGCTGACGGCTTTGGTGCAATTTGCCAAGAACAGCGAAATCCTCGCCATGCGCGCGGCCGGACGCAGCGTGCTCAGCCTGGTTGGCGGGCTGGTCGTGATCGGTTCGGCGATGTCGATTCTTCTGTTCGTTTTTTCTGACTTCATTGTCGTCAAGACCAATACGGCGCTCGAAGAGTGGCGCGATGCCGGTTTTGCCCCTGCCGGCAAACCGAAGAGCGAAGAAAACGCCTGGTTGATGGAAGCCGATACGATGGTGCGTGTCGCCCGGGTTCGCGACGGCGGCACGATCCTCGAAGATGTCAGGCTGCTGCGCCAAGGGTCGGACACCTCGATTGTCGAAGTGATTGATATCGACCGCGCCGCTTGGACGGGGTCATCCTGGCGCGTCGAAGGCGCCCGCCATCTGGGCGAGGGCGAGAGTCCAGTCAGGGGCGAGTGGAAAACGCAACTGAGGCCCGAGCATTTCGTGCGCTTCACCAACGATCCCAAGGATCTCTCCGTGAACGCGCTGCAGGAATACGTCGGCAATGTCGCCATCGGCACGCGGCCCAAGTATTTCTACGATACCTGGCTGCACCAAAAGATCGCCGGCCCTGCTGTATTGGCGCTCATGCCCTTGCTGGCCGCCATCGCGGCGTTCTCCCATCATCGCCAGGGTAGCGCGGTCATCACGTTCGTCTGGGGCGTCGCTCTCGGTTTTTCGTTTATCCTGGTCGACAACATTGTCCTTGCGATGGGCCAGTTCGGCACGATCCCGCCTTTGATGGCGGCTTGGCTGCCGCTCGGGTTTTTCGCCACCCTCGGGGTCTGGATCGTTTTCAGTTTCGAGAACACCGGCGCAAGAACCTGATCTTCCCGGTCAAATGAGGCGTTACTGAGCAACGGATGCGTGAATCCGCTGCCCAACCGGGGCAGGCGCCCGTGCGCGTTTGTAAAAAAAAGCCTATAGTGCTGTTTGTGCGGTTTCAGATCTGTGGACAATTGAACAGTGACGATCGGCTCCATCAAAATCGGTTTCTGGCACGACCGCGAATTCTTCCTTGACCGGATGAACCTCGCCCAGCTGACGGCCGCGTATTTCCAATACTACGCCATTGCCGCGTACATCGCCGTCGCCCTGATCACGGGCGGCTGGGTGGTGTGGGCGCTGGCCGAGGGTGCGGCGAGCTTGATCGGCGTTGGCGCTTCCGTCTTTGCGACCATCCTGATCTATCCAGCGGTCTGGTACGTGCTGCACCGGTACGTGTTGCACAGCAAGTGGATGTGGAAGCATCCTGCCACCGCCAAGGTATGGAAGCGTATCCATTACGATCATCACTCAGACCCGAACAATCTGATGGTGCTTTTCGGCGCGCTCTACACGACGTTGCCGACGGTGATGGCCGCCACCATGCCGGTTGGTTATCTTCTGGGCGGTGTCCCTGGGGCTGTCGCTGCGCTGTGCGCGGGCGTGGTCACCACCTGCATCTACGAGTTCTTTCACTGCATTGAACATCTTGGGTATGCGCCGTCCTGGGGCTGGGTTCGCGAGATGAAAAAGACGCACATGGCGCACCACTTCCACAACGAGAACGGCAACTACGGCATCACCAATTTTCTCTGGGATAAGGTGCTCGGCACGTTCTACGAGGGCGCCAAAGACAAGGAAAAGTCGCCGACAGTCTTCAACCTCGGCTACGACGACGAGGTTGCGAAGCTCTACCCGCATGTTGCGCGCCTGACGCCCAACTGGCCGTACAATACCAATCCTGTTCACCGGAAGCGCGAAGCGGCGGCTGCAAGGGCGGCCGAGCAACGCGCTGCCGCGGAATAACCACGGCACATGTCCGTTACCATTCGTCCGGTGACCACCGGCGCCGATTGGGACGCCTTCTTCGAGGCGGCGCATGTCTGTCAGGGACACGACCCGGTGTGGGTGCCGCCGCTCCGAATGGTGCAGCGCGAGAAGCTCAATCCCAAGGTCAATCCGTGGTTTGATCATGGTGAGGCGGCATTTTGGGTCGCGATCAAAGATGGTCAGCCGGTCGGGCGAATATCGGCCCAGATCGATCGCAGCCATCTTTCGCTCCGCAATGATTCGACCGGGTTCTGGGGATTCTTCGAAACCATCGACGATGCCGACGTCGCGGCCGGACTGATTGCGGCCGCCGAGGAATGGCTCAAATCCAAGGGTTTGGCGCGAATGCTCGGGCCCTTCAGCCTCAACATTAATGAAGAGTCCGGACTTCTTGTCGACGGCTTCGCGGCGCCGCCGCGCATGATGATGGGCCACGCCCAGCCCCACTACCAAAAGCACGTCGAGAACGCCGGCCTTACCAAGTCCGTCGACATGTTGGCCTATCTCACCCCCATGGACACGGCGCTGCCCTACAAGCAACTTGCCTGGCTGCAGCGATCGCTCGATCGCGACAAGCGGTTGTCGCTGCGTCACCTCGACGTCAAGCAATTCGATCAGGACATCGCCACCATCGTCCGTATCTTCAATGCGGCATGGGCCGAAAATTGGGGTTTCATTCCGCTGACCGAGCGCGATGTCGCTCACATGGCGAAAGAGATGAAGTTGTTCCTGATCCCGGAGCTGGTCTGGTTCGCCGAGATCTCGGGAGAACCGGCGGCGATGTGCGTCGCGTTGCCTGATCCGAACGAAATGATCCGCGATCTCGGCGGCAGGCTGTGGCCGTTCAATTGGCTCAAGCTCGGCTGGAGAATTCTCAATAAGAAGACCTGGATATCGGGCACGCGGGTGCCATTCATGGGCGTGCTGCCGGCCTACAAGAACAAGACCGTGGGGTCGGTGCTGGCACTGCAGGTCGTCGGTGCCGTGCGCCGCGAATCGCTCCGGCTCGGGTTTCCGGTATGTGAGATGAGTTGGGTGCTGGAAGGCAACACCCAGACCCGCCACTCGATCGAGGAGATTGGTGGCCGGGTCTACAAAACCTATCGGATGTACGAGAAGAAAATCGCATAGGCACGGCATTGACGATCATAAGCGATATCGCTTGGTATTATTATAAGCGAAATCGCTGATAATGGAGGCCGTGATGAAAAAGCCCAAGCCAGAGACCGTCATGGCGACCTATCGTGTGCCGAAGGCCAGCGCTGGCAAGTTACTGAAATTGTTTCGCAGCTATCGTCGCACGCTGGTGCGCCTCGGTCTCGTGACCAAGACCAAACCGCTGATCTTGCGTGGCGAAGAAAAGGGCGGTCCGGTGTTCTACGAAATTTTCGACTGGGTCAGCGGCGCCGCCGTTGAGGCGGCGCACCGCGCACCCGACGTGCTGGCCGACTGGGACGCCATCGGCCGCCTGTGCCGGCCGCGTGGCGGCAAGCCGGCGATGGCCTTTCCCCATGTGACGCGGATCCAGCCCTAGCGCGATGGCGCGCAAACGCCGCAGCGCCGTAGACGACCTTGAACGGCTCGATGCCGTGTTCGCTGCGCTCTCCCACGCCAGTCGGCGGCAGGTCTTGCAACTCCTCCACCTGCGCGGTGGATCGATGACCTCTCGCGAGATCGCCGACCGTTTCGAGTGTGAGTGGGCGACGATGTCGCGGCATTTCAAGGTCCTGGTCGATGCGGGCTTGATCAAAGTGGTGAAAAGAGGCCGGCAGCGGGTTTATCGGATCGATCGCGCCGCCATTGGCGGGCCAATCGCCAGATGGATGAAATGGGTGACCTAGATCGCAGGTCTTCTCTGGCGGAGAGGCGTGTTTCTACTTAACCTCGACGGACCACGCATCGAGGTCGCCATGATCCTGCCCCGACGAGCCGTTCTCGCCGCCACGACCCGCACGCTTGCCGTCGCCGATGGCCCGCGCGTGCTGCGCGCGGCCCTCGACATCATTGAGCGCACGCAGGGTTGATGGAATATGCGGACGCTGGCCGCCGCACTTCTTATCGCGACGATTGGTTGCGGCGCCGGCGCGGCCGAGAAAGTGATTCGGATCGCCGTTGGCGGCTGGACGCCGGGTCTCGGCAATCCCTATGCCTCGATGATTACAGGCACGATCCATCCTTACATCGCGATGTTCGACGCGCTGACGTTTCTCGCCGAAGATGGAACAGTCGAGCCGCGCCTTGCGCTGTCGTGGCAAGCCGACAATCAAACGACCTGGACCTTCAAGCTGCGGCCTGGAATTTCCTTCACCAACGGCGAGCCGATGAATGCCGACGCGGTTGTCGCGATAGTCGACTGGTTGAAATCCGAAGACGGTCAACGCTTTTTTCTCGCAAGCGAGGTCCGCAACGTCGAGTCGGTCACGGCGGCCGATCCGCTGACGGTCGTCTTCAAGACCAAGGTCCCCGACGTCATCTTTCCGCGTCGGATGAGTCTGTTGCAACTGACGCCGCCTAGATACTTCAAGGACATCGGCGCTGACGGCTTTGCTCAGAAGGCCCTCGGCACCGGGCCATTTGCGCTGAGAACCTGGGGCCGCGACACCGGCCGGTCGGTCTGGGACGCCCAGCCGATGTCGTGGCGCAAGGCCAAGCATCTCACGCGCTACGAGTTTGTCGTGTTGATCGAGGCGCCGCGTCGGACACAAGCGTTGATGTTGGGCGAGGTTGACATCGCCTACGGCATCAACATGCTCGATGCCGAAGATCTGGCCGCCCAAGGCATGCGTGTCGAGATCGGCAAGGTCCCGACCGTGGGCGGCTTGGCGCTGCCCAACAATCGCGAGGGGCCTCTCAAGGACAAGCGTGTTCGCCAGGCATTTAGTTATGCGGTCGATCGCGAAACCATCGGCAAATCGATCCTGCATGGGGCTGTGAAGCCATCAACCCACGGGCTTGAACCCGGTGTGTTCGGGTACGATCCCGAACTCCAATCCTATCCTTACGATCCCGCCAAGGCTAAAGCGTTGCTGACCGACGCCGGGTATCCGGACGGAATTTCACTGACCGCCAACGTGCTTGCCTCGGGCATCACCGATGGTGAGGCGATGTACCAGCGAATTGCGCAGGATTTGCGCGCGGCCGGCATCCGGGTTGAGTTGCGAAACGTGTTTGGCCCCGATTGGGTCAAGATGTGGTTCTCGGGCGATTGGCGCGGCGCCGACATCATCTCTCACACTTGGGGTGGCGCGACGTATATGGATGCGCTGCGGCCTCTCGAAAACATCATGTGCAAGAAGACGGGGGCCTATTTCTGCGATCCCGAGATCGACGCCATGATCGAGGCGAGCAACCTGATGTTTGATCCCGCCGAACGCGAGAAGCAGCTTCACGCCATCATTCGCAAGCTGCACGACCTGTCACCAGCGCTGTTTCTGTTTCCGCAAACCGACGTGATGGCGTTCTCGCCCAAGGTCAAGAACATCGTTTTCCGCGGTCGTTATCTCGACTGGTCGGAACTCGACATCGAGCCATGATCGCGCGTCTGGCGCTCGTCGCGCTGACCTTTCTTGCCGCCTTTCCCGCCGGGGCCAAATCGATTCGGGTCGCGGTTGGAACCTGGCCGCCGGCGATGGGCAACCCCTATGCCCAGCAAATTCAGGGCGCGGTTCACCCGTTCGTGGGGATGTTCGACGCCCTGACGTTCATGGATCGCGATGGCAGCACGCGCCCGCGCCTGGCGTTGTCATGGACCAACGACAACCCAACCACGTGGACGTTTCGTCTCCGACCCGGCGTGACCTTCACCAATGGCGAACCCGTCAACGCCGGCGCCGTGGTTGCCATGATCGAGATGTTGAAGTCGCCCGAAGGTCAAAGGTTCTTTTATGCCCAAGAGGTCGACGACATCGTCAACGTCAAGGCCGTCGACGACCTGACCGTGACGATCACGACGGCCAGGCCTGACCCGATTCTTGCCAAGCGGATGAGTTTGCTGACGCTGACGCCACCCAAGTATTGGCGTGACGTCGGTTCGGATGGCTTCACACAGCGACCGATTGGTACGGGACCGTTCACCATCGAATCATGGGGTCGCAATCGGGGCGCCTACGAACTCAAGGCAACCGACAAGACCTGGAGGCCATCCCTGCACCTGACCCGGATCGAATTTCGCATTCTGCAAGAGACGCAACGCCGGGTGCAGGCGCTCGACATCGGCGAAGTCGACCTTGCCTTTTCCATCGGCTACGAGGACATGGCGCCGCTCAAGGACCATGGGTTTGAGATTCTCGTCAATCAAATTCCGACAGCGCTCGCCATTGCCCTCAGCAATCGCAAGCCGAATTCACCGCTGAGCGACATCCGTGTACGGCAGGCGCTCAATCTGGCCATCGATCGTGAGACCGTCGCCAAGACCTTGCTGCTCGGTACCGTCAAGCCGTCGAGCCATGGTATCGAGCCCGGTGTGTTCGGCTACAATCCCGATATCGCGCCTTATCTATTTGACCGGGTAAGAGCGAAGACGCTGCTCGCAGACGCGGGATATCCAAACGGGTTCGCGCTCAAGGCCACTGTGCTGTCGAGCGCCACGACAGATGGCGCCGCGATCTTCCAGCTTGTCGCCCAGGATCTCGCCGCGATTGGCGTGAGGATGGAGCTCAATAACGTGCTCGGCACGGATTGGGTGCAGATGTGGACCTCGGGCGACTGGAAAGGGGCCGACGTGTTGTCGTCCAATTGGAACGGCGCCACGTACATGGACGCGGGTCGCGCGGTCGAATCCTACACCTGCGCGTGGCCTGGCGCCTTCTTCTGTGCGCCCGACGTTGAGAAGCTGTTGGCCGACAGTGCCATCGAACTCGATGTGACGACTCGAGAAAAGCTGTTGCAACAGGCGCTGGCCCGGCTTCACGAGCTTGCGCCATCGATCTATCTTTTTCCGCAGACGGAAGTCATGGCGCTCTCGCCCAAAATCGAAAATGTGAAGTTCCGGGGGCGTTATATCGATTGGGACCAACTCGACGTGAAGGAATGACCAGCATGACGGGCACGCAATTCTGGGGATACATCCACATCATGCTGCTCGTGTTCTGGCTGGGCGCCGACATCGGCGTATTCATTTCGGCCAAGATCGCCAAGACGACCAAGTATCCCGTCGAGACGCGCGCCGCGCTGCTCACGACCGCCGGCATCGTCGATTTGTTCCCCCGCTATTGCTTCGCGCTGATTTTCGCGTCCGGCCTTTCGTTGGTCGATGCCATGGGTCTCTATTCCCCGCCGCTATGGGCGTTGGTCCTTGCGTGGGTGGTGGGTGGAATCTGGGTGTGGGCCATCTGGCAGGCGCATTGCAATCCTGCCGCCGCATGGATCAAGGTCTATATGAAGGTGCAGTTCTGGGGCGAAGCGGTCGCGGGGACGGCATTGCTCGCTGCGGCGGCAGCATCCTTCGCAACGGGTTCGCCGGTCGCCGAGAAATGGCTGGCAGCGAAGATTCTCCTGCTTGGCGTCATGTTCTTCGTCGCCATGACGCTTGAGGTTGTCGCCCGGCCATTCGGTGTCGCGTTTGGAGAGATCAAATCGCAAGGGTCAACGCCCGAGCGCGAAGCGCGCGCCAACGCCGCCATGAACAATACGCTAACCGTTGTCGGGGTGATCTATGCGATCTTGTTTGTCGTCGCCCTCATCGGCCGGGTGAAACCGTTCTAAATCCAGGTGGCGCGCATGCTCCGCTCGGCCCTGTTCCAACTCCACCTTTGGTGCGGCGTTATCCTCGGTGCCTTCCTGACGTTTCAAGCGGTTACGGGAGCATTCGTCGCCTTTCGTCATGCCGGGAATCATTGGTTGCACCGCGATGAGATGATCGTCGCGCCGAAGGATGCAGCGCAAATTCCGATGTCGCGGGTGATTGAGCTGTTCCGGGAAAAATTCCCACATATCCCCGAGAATGTGATCAGCGTCATGTACCCCCAGGCGCCGGACCAGGCCTTCTTTCTTCGAATCTGGGATAACGCACCGTCACCGAATTTCTACGCCAGCATGAATCCCTACACCGGCGAGATCACGGGGTATGGCAGCAAGTACCAATATCCGTTCGAACTGATGTTTCGTCTGCATGAGCAACTCTTGATGGGCACCCCTGGCATCAATCTGGTCCATGCCGGAGGATTTCTGATGATGGTGATGTCGCTTTCAGGCCTCTATTTGTGGTGGCCGCGGCGCGAGAGCTGGGCTCAGGCGCTGAGCATCAAGGCGAAGCCGCTAAAACGCTACCTCTACGATCTGCATCGCGTCGTCGGCGCGATCGCGTTTGTGCTGCTGTTCGTCGTCGCAACCTCGGGGACGATGATCCTCGGCCTGTTGTCGTTAGTACCGCAGCCCGGCGCGTCGCCCGGATTTGGCCCGCTGGCGGGCGTGACCTTGAACCCGCGACCCGAGGGTCCCGCGGCGCCGGTCGACAATCTCATTTCGGCGGCCAGGGCCCAATTTCCCGACAATCCGATTCGCGACATCAGCTACATCCGATTGATGAGGGCAGTCGTCGTGGTCAGTTTCATCGCCGACGATCACCCGAATGTACGTGCTCTCAATCGCGTCTTTTTCGAGCGCCATTCGGGACGCATTCTCGCCGTTCAGGCCGCGGCCCAGCAGGCCGCCGTACCGACCATCGAGCAATTTGCCCTGCCGGTTCATTCCGGAGAAATCGCGGGTAACCCTGGACGGTTCCTGGTTGCCGTATCGGGTTTGGTCCTGCCGTTTCTATTCGTCACGGGGCTGTGGCTGTGGGTGACGAAAAGATTGTCGCGCCACGACCAGCGCGCCGCGGAGCCCGGATGATCTCTTTCTATCTCCGCATCGCTTTCGTGATCATCGGGCTGCTGGCCGCGGTCGTTCTGGCGCTATTCGCCTTCACCACGGCGGCCATCGTCGTGCTGGTCGCACTGATCGTCGCCGCGGTGTTTGGCAAAAAGAAACCCGGCGTGTGGGTCATTTCCCGCGAAAAGTGGAACGTTCACCGCGATCATCCCAAGGTCATCGATCACGATCCCAACGACCTGCCGCCTGATCGTCGCTGAAATCTCACATTCGATCGCGCACGACGGGAGGCTTCATGGCGGCGACGTCCGGAAGTTCACCCACCCATTTCTCGACTTCGACTAGGCAGGTTTGCGCGCTTGAGCCCTGGGCAAGGCGCGATGTGCCGGCGTCGCGCGTGAGCACATTGGGATTGCCGTGCACGCAGAACGGCAAGTCGTTGCCGCCGTGCTCGGCTCCGGTTCGCGGCGCCGACGAGAACCAGGCGCCGGTCGCCAGCTGAATGACGCCGGGCCGTATGGCATCGGTAACGACAGCGCCGGCAAGACATGCACCGCGGTCGTTGGACAGGCGAACGACGTCGCCCGAAGAGATACCGCGCGGAGCGGCGTCGGCCGGATTGAGCCAGACCGGCTCGCGCCCCTGAATCTTGGACGACTGCGCGTAGCCGCCGTTGTCATATTGGCTGTGAAGCCGCGTGCGCGGCTGGTTCGAGATCATATGTAGCGGATACTGCCGCGCCTTGGCGGCGCCGAGCCACTCGACCGGCTGAAACCACGTCGCATGGCCGGGGCAGTCGTCATAGCCAAATCCATCGATGGCGTCGGAGAAAATCTCGATTTTCCCGCTGGGCGTCGAAAGCCTGTGCGCGACAGGGTCGGCCCGGAAGTCCTTCAAGAAGATCGTGCCGGCGCCACGGTCGGGCAACTCGACATGGCCTTGTTGCCAGAAGGTCTCGAACGACGGGAGCGCGATGCCAAGCGACTGAGCGCGTTCGCGCCAGCGCCCGTAGAGATGGGTCAGCCAGCCCATCTCGTCGCGTCCTTCCGTGTAGCGCTCGCCAAACCCGAGGCGATGGGCAAGGCCGGAGAAAATAGCGAAATCGTTGCGCGCTTCCCCGACCGGCGCGATCGCCTGATGCATCGCAAGCCCATAAGTGTCTTGCGCCGTGCCGGTGATGTCGTTTCGCTCAAGCGTGGTGGTCACCGGGAAAACAATATCGGCGTGGCGCGCGTTGGCGTTCCACCAGGCTTCATGAACGATGACGGTCTCGGGTCGCTGCCACGCGCGCACCAGCCGTCCCAAGTCCTGGTGATGATGGAATGGATTGCCGCCGCACCAATACACCATCCGAGCATCGGGATAGGCGAGTGATTCGCCATCATACGCAAACGATTCCCCGGGATGCTCGAGCATGTCGGCGATGCGGGCGACAGGAATATACGCCTTGATCGGATTTGCCGGGATCGGCAACGACGGCGGCGCGAGACGCGCCCCGCTCGCGCCGATGCCGTTGGCGCCCGCATACGCGAAACCAATTCCGCCGCCCGGCAGGCCAATCTGGCCCAGCATAGCGGCAAGGGTGATTGCCATCCAATAAGTCTGCTCGCCGTGATCGGCGCGTTGTAGTGACCATGAGATCGAGATCATCGTCCGCTGCCGCGCCATGGCGCGGGCAAGCGCGGCGATGGTCGTGGCTGGGATGCCGGTGATGGCCGCAGCCCAATCCGCCGACTTCGGCGTGCCGTCGCGCGTACCCATGAGATACGGCTCGAACTTCTCCCACCCGACGCAATGGGAAGCGAGAAAGCCGCGGTCATGCAAATTTTCGCTGACGAGCGTGTGGGCGAGGCCCATCATCAGCGCGACGTCAGTATTCGGGCGAGGGGCGAGCCATTCGGCGTTCGTCACCGCGCCGGTATCGTCGCGGACCGCGCCGATGGTGACGACACGAACGCCGCGTTCCATCAGCTTGCGCTGCGACTCCTTGGCGACGTGGCGCCCAAAGCCGCCGCCATGCACCTGAGCGTTCTTGAGGGCAAAGCCGCCAAAAGCGACGAACAGCTGCGTGTGTTCGGCGATCACGTCCCACGTCGTCAACTGGCTGGTGAGGCCCCAGAACTCGCCCATCACACGGGGCACAATCACTTCCGCGGCGCCGGCGGAATAAGTGTTCTTGGAATAGGCGTGACCGCCGAAGAGATTCAGAAATCGCCGCAGAGTGCCTTGCGCGTGATGGAATCGCCCGGCGCTGGCCCAGCCATAAGAGCCCGCGTAGATCGCGGCGTTTCCATATGCGGTCTTGATGCGCGTCAACTCCCGCGCGGCGATATCGAGCGCCTCGTCCCACGGCACGCTGACAAACGGTTCGCTGCCGCGCGCATTGTGGTCGCGTCGTGGGCCGTGTTTCAGCCAGCCTTGGCGGATCATTGGTCGCGGAATGCGCAATGGGTCGGCGATGGCCTGAACCATGCCGGGCCCGATCGGCGAGGGGTCCGGGTCGGCCGCGAACGGTTCCAGCGCCGCGATTTGACCGCCGGCGACTCGGGCGGAATAGGCACCCCAATGCGTCACGGTCGGTTTCAAGAGGCTGGCTGGCGTGCTTGCCATTTGACGACTCGTCCCCCGGCCCGGAAAGGATAGAATGCCTGACCACTATCGCAAGGGGTGTCGAATGCGTGCCGCATTGGTTGCCGTCTGTTTGCTCGCTTCGGTCACGTCTTCGGTCGCTCAGCCGGCCGCCGTCGATTCGACCTATCTGAGAACCGCGATCTTTGTCGTCGACCGCGCCAAGACCGTCGCATTCTTTCGCGATGTCTTGGGCTACAAGGAGTTGACCACCAACGAGCTTGGCACCGTCGACGCCGGCAATCCGCTTGGGCTGCCGGGGGGGTCAAAACGTGTATTGACCGGGATGGCATCGAAGGACGGTGCCGGGCTCTCGATCATGAGTGTCGAGCATCCTGACTTCAAACCGCTCGCGCGACCGGCGGGGATTGGCAATGGAGCGGGCGACGTCATGCTGGTCCATCAGGTCGTCAACATCGCCGAGATTCATCGCCGCGCCGTCGCCGGTGGCTACGAGGTGCTGATGGCGCCAAAGCCGTCGCCTTCGGGGCGCTCGCTGCAGATGTTTCTGCGCGATCCCAATGGCGTACGACTCGAACTCTATGAAATGTTGCCCGCGAAGAATTAGGAAGGTGTGATCGATGGCCGAAGCCATTCTCAAACGGACGACGTTTGTTGTTCCCGATGCCGAGCGTGCGGCAAAGTTCTACATGCACGTGTTTGGCATGACCAAGTGGTACGAAAATCGCGTGCCCGTGCACCCGTCGTTTCCGCCAGCCGCGCCGCCGTGGGCGCCGTGCCACCTCATCCTGCTCAAGGCCGAAGACCCGATGATCGGGATGCTGGGCCTGCTGCAGTATCTCGACCAGCCGTTTGACACCGGCACATTGCAACAGCGCACGCGTGTGCGGATGGGCGAAACGTTGCTGGTGTTCGAGACCAAGGATGTCGATGGCGTTTATCGCCGCCCGCTCGAAGCGGGTGGCGCGACCATTCTTGCGCCGCCGACCGATTGGGACGTGCCGTCGCACGACGCCAAGTCGAAAATATTGCTTCGCACCATGTCGATGTTCGACCCCAACGGCATTTACATGGAGGTCAATCAGAAGCGATAATCCGCTCCCCGTTTCTGGTTTACCCGTTCCGTGTTCAGTCCCGTCTCCGCCGTTCTCACGCCCCGCCGCCGCGATCTGCTCGGCGGCTTTCTCGTCGCCCGCGCCCTGCCGGCAGTCGAGAAGCGATCCATTGGCTCATTTGTGTTTTTCGACCACATGGGCCCTGCGAAGTTTGCGCCGGGCAAGGGCCTCGATGTCAGACCGCACCCCCATATTGGCCTTGCGACCGTCACCTATCTCTTCGAAGGCGAGATCATGCATCGCGACAGCCTCGGCACCGAGCAGGCGATTGTCGCGGGCGACGCCAACTGGATGGTGGCGGGAAGCGCAATCGTTCACTCCGAACGTACAAGGCTTGAGTTGCGCCGCGCCGGTCATGTCCTGCACGGCATTCAGGCGTGGCTGGCATTGCCGGCGGCGCATGAACAGGACAAGCCGATTTTCAAGTATCATCCGGCCGCCAAGTTGCCGACCATCAATCGCGGCGATCTCAATCTGCGCCTGATTCTTGGCGCCGGGTTCGGTCTCAAGTCGCCGGTCAAGACCTACGGCGGCACGGTTTATGCCGACGTCATGTTGACGCCGAAGGCCTCGTTCGAAATCCCGCCCGAGCATGCCGAGCGCGCCATTTACCTGGTCTCCGGCGCGCTCGTGATCTCGGGTCAGGCCATCGAGGCCGGATCGATGGCCGGGCTTCTGCCCGATTCTTCGGTGACCGTCGAATCGACGGCAAATAGCCGGCTGATGGTGTTGGGCGGCGAACCGCTCGACGCGCCACGGACGGTGTGGTGGAATTTTGTCGCAAGCAGACCGGAGCTTCTTCAGGCCGCGCAAGCGGAGTGGCCCGCCGGTACGGGCGGAGAGTTCAAGAGCAAGAGGTTCAAGCTGCCGCCGGGCGAGTCTGAATTCACCCCGCTGCCGAAGCTGAAATGATTTTTCGGCGCACGTATCTCTCGCTCGCGTTTGCACTTATTGCGGCTCAGGCGTGGCCCCAGGACTCGCCATATCGAACCGGCCGGGCCAGCCCCGACGGCATCGGCAAATTCTACATGGATCGCGAGATTGCCCAGGTGATGGGTCATCTTGGCGCGCCCTGGTTGGAGCGATCCGAGCGCAATCAGGAAGAGGGAACAGAGCTCCTGGTCAAAAACCTGCCGCTGACCCCAGAGGCGATTGTCGCCGACATTGGCGCGGGCACGGGATACTTCTCGTTCCGTCTCGCCCGGCGCGTCCCACAAGGCAAGGTACTCGCAGTCGATATTCAGTCCGAGATGCTGGAGATCATCGAGCAACGCAAACGCGACACCGGTATCGCGAATGTTGAAGGCGTTCTTGGGGCCGAGGATGATCCCAATCTTCCGGCAGGCGCGGTCGATCTCATCCTCATGGTCGACGCCTATCATGAATTTTCCTATCCACGGGAAATGGGCGAAGCGATGGTGCGCGCCCTTAAGCCGGGCGGCCGGATCGCACTGGTTGAGTATCGCGCCGAGGACGACAGCGTTCCAATCAAGCGCCTGCACAAGATGAGCCAGGCGCAGGCGAAAAAGGAAATGGCCGCGCTCGGGCTGACGTGGATCGAGACCAAGGGCATGCTGCCGTGGCAGCACCTGATGATCTTCGAGCGGCCAAAGTAGCCTGCTTGCCTATCCGTTCGGCAAGATGATGATCTTGCCCTGGCGCTCGTCGCCGGTGCGGGCCTGATGGGCAAAGGCGTCCTGGGCCTGATCAAGGGTGTAGGTCGCCGCGATCTTCGCCGAAAGCTCGCCCCGCGCCAGCATGCCGGCAAGTTTGGCGTAAATCGCCCGGCGTTGGTCCTCGGTGCGTGGGTTAGCCATATTCATGCCGACCAGCTTGATCTTTCTCAGGAACAAATCCTGGAACGACATCTCGCAGTTCTTGCCGGTCATAAACCCATAGTTGACGACGATTCCGTCCTTAGCGAGGGCGCGGGCGAGCGTTTCGGTGCCGGTTGCCGCGACGCAGTCGAAGGCGATCGACAAATCGGCGCCACCGACGGCGGCCTTGATCTTGGCGGCGGTCGCATCGGGATCGCCGGCATCGACCACGACGGCATCGGCGCCCGCGGCCTTGAGTTCGGCAACCAGACTTTCGCGCCGGACAATGTTGCAGGTCCTGAGGCCGCGCTCTTTGGCGAGGCGGATGATGAACCGGCCGCAGCTCGAGTTGGCGCCATTTTGCAGCAGCCAGTCACCGGGCTTGAGATGCCCGGCGTAGTCTTCGAGCAAGATCACGGCCGTCATGCCGTTGACCGTGGTGAGCGACAGCTGTCGTGCGTCGCCTTCCGGAGCGCCGACGCATTCCGAGGCTTTGACGGCAAGGCGTTGGCGAAACGTGCCGGCGCCCATGGGTAGCAGCACCCGGTCGCCGATCTTAAGGGTTTTGACATCGCTCGCGGCGGCGACCACCCGGCCAATCCCTTCATGGCCGCAGACGCGGGGAAACGTGAACCAGCGAAAGCCCGGATCACCATTGATGAACTTGAGATCGGCAAGATGCATGGCTGCCGCTTCGACCTGGACGACAACTTCGCCCGGCCCCGCGACCGGCTCCGGCAGATCGACGAGCGTTACGACCTTTCGTGGTGGGCCATAGGCATTGTGATGCAAGGCTTTCACAGTGGGTCCTTTCGCGACGGTGTCATTCGAAATAGCACCTTGCCGCCACGATCGCGGCTTGGCATGGCGGCATGTTCACAGGCAGCCCGGTACTGGTCGAGGGAATAGGTGGCGGCGATATCGGTCTTGAGATGGCCCGAGGCCGCAAGCTCGCCGAGCCGACGCATGACATCGTCTTTCTCGGCCGGCGTGCGACGATTGAACGATCGCGACATGCTCATGCCGACGACGGTGAGTTCCTTCCGCATCATGTCGAGAAAGTCGATTTGCGCCGGAGAGCCGCCGCTGCCACCATAAAGCACCAAGGCGCCGGGGGCGGTCAGGCAATGCGCCAGTCGGCCTCCGGACTGAGAGCCCACGACATCGAGCGCCGTGTGAATGGGCGCGCCGCCCGTCGCGGCGGCGACGCGCGTGGCAAGCCGGTCAGGATCGCTGTCGTCAATCACCACAGCGTCACCGCCCAGGGCGCGTAGTTTGTTCTCGAATCCCGCGCGCCGAACAATGTTGACGGTCTTGAGGCCGCGGGCGTGGGCCAGGCCGATGACCATCATGCCGATCGACGAATTGGCGCCATTGTGAATGATCCAGCCGCCGGGGGCCTCGCGCACATAGTCGTCGAGAACCATGATGGCGGTGAGACCCATCGTGCACAGGATGGCGAGTTGGTCGGGCGGCGCATGATCGGGCGCTCGGAAAACATCGGCCGCCGTGCAGATCACCTGCTCCTGAAACAGGCCGATGTACTTGGGTGGCCATACGCGATCGCCGATCTTGAATCGGGTGACGTCCTGCCCAACGGCAACGACCCGGCCAACACCTTCTGCGCCGGGGACACGCGGCAGGGATGTCATTGGCACCTTGCTGCCGCCGGTCAATGCGAAAAGATCCGATCGATGGATTGGTGCGATTTCCATGGCAACAACGATCTGTCCGGGCCCCGGCACAGGATCGGGCCGCTCCTCGACGACCAAGGCATTTGCCGGTTCGCCGTTCGACACCTGGACCAGCGCACGCATGGCGCGATCAACCGTTAGGCAGAATGATGACTTTGCCGTCCCGCTCGGCGCCGGTCTTGTAGGCCTGCTCGAAAGCCTCAACCGCGCGGTCGATAGGGTAGGCGGCGGCAATGGCCGCCTTGAGTTGACCGGCGCCGATCATCGCGGAGAGCTTGGCGTAAATGCGGCGAATATCCTCGGCGCTACGTTTCGCCATGCCGCGCCCGGTGCTCATCCCGACAAGCGACACATCTTTGCGAAATAGTTCGTCGAAATGAATCGTCACCGGTTCGCGCGAAATGAATCCGTAGTTGACGACCAGGCCTCCGGTGGTCAAGCAGCGCGCAATCCGTGCCGTGGCGGCACCCGCCACCATGTCGAAGCCAAGCCTGATCTTGGCGTCACCGGTGGCATCCTTGACCCGAGCTTCGAGCGCGTCGGGGGACTCATCATCGAGTACGACCCTGTCGGCGCCGAGCGCATACAGCTCGTCCATCACTTCGCGACGGCGGACCACATTGCAGGTCTTGAGGCCCTTCTCCTTGGCCAGGACGATCAGATAACGCCCACAGTTGGAGTTGGCGCCATTCTGAATCAGCCACTCACCCGGAGACAATGTTCTGAAGTCCTCAAGTAAGATAACCGCGGTCATGCCGTTGACCAGGGTAAGGGCGAGCTGCTGAGCATCGCCCTCGGGCGCGGGGAGTGCCTGATCAGCACTGGTCCGAATCATCTGCGCAAACGTGCCAGCCCCCCACCACGGAAACACCCGATCGCCTACTTTGAACTGCGTGACGCCGGCGCCCAGCGCGGCGACCCGACCAACGCCTTCAAAGCCCGGAATCGTCGGCAGGTTGTCGCTCTTGAAACCACGTCGACCGGTAATGCGGTAAACGTCGGCGAGATGCACCGCGGCGGCCTCCATGCGCACCACGATTTCGCCGGGGCCAGGCACGGGGTCGGGCAGATCGACGATGCGCACGGCCTCGCGAATCTCGGCGTGGGCAGTATGATGAACGGCTTTCATGATCATGCTCCTTGGCGCTACCTTATCCATCCGTTCAGGCGAAAACAGCCGAAAGAACAGACCGCTCACATGCCGGCTCATCGGACATACTCGGGAAAGATTGCCTATCTTCACGACACCGCGGGCGAGACTGGCCGCGAGTGGTTCTCGGTCTCGGTCCACGGCGATGGGTCGCGGATCGTGCGGGCGCGATGCGAAATGGATGACGATCATCTGCTGCGCGACGTGGTGATCGGCATGGATGCGACCTTTCGTCCGACCCACGCCCATGTCCACCTGGTGCAACACGACCGGTTTCTGGGATCGGGCTGGTTCAAGTTCACCAACTCCGAGGCCGTGTGTGAAGCCGATACGGTCAAGGAGGGCCGCATCTCGCAGAGCGTGGCCTTGACCGAGCCGGTTCGATTCTTCGGGACCCACCCGATCGTGTGCGATGGCTTGATGCCGGCGCTATTCGATTTTGGCCGCGGGGAGCGGCGGCAACGCGTCAAGGCGGTGGCCTCGTCGATGGCGCCCAACGGGGCTTCAGGGCCGACGCTGAGCTGGTTCACCATGGACCTCGAGTACGTCCGGGATGAAACGATCACGGTTCGGGCCGGAACGTTCGACACGCGTCATTTTCTGATCCACCTCGCCGGCACCTTCGATGCCCCGCTTGAGGTCTGGGTCCACGGTCCGGACTGCCTTGTCGTTCGTGAAGCATGGACAATTCTGAAGTCCCGGTATGAGTTGGTTGAGGTGCAAGCGGGATGACCCGGCGGGTCGCCGTTATTGGCGCAGGCATCGGTGGCCTGACGGCGGCCCTGGCGTTGCAGCGTTTTGGCGTTTCCGTCGACATCTACGAGCAGTCTGCTCAACTGGGCGAAGTCGGCGCCGGCATCACGCTGCATCCCAACGCGACCAAGGTCCTCACTTTTCTTGGCCTTGGCGCGGCCCTCGCGGCCCGTGGGGTTGCGGTCGATAACACCGCCATCAAGCACTTCCAAACCGGGCAAGTGCTGGTGGAAACGCGCAAGGGCGCCGAATGGGTGCGGCGCACCGGCGTCAACATGTATCAGATTCATCGCGCCGACCTGCACGATGACCTGGTTGCCGCTGTACGGCGGAATGATTCCGCGTGCATCAAGCTCGGGCGTGACTTGATCGGGTTTGAGAATTCCGACTCCGGCGTGCTGCTTCGATTTGCCGGCGGCAAAGAAGAGCGAGCGGCGGTGTTGATTGGAGCCGATGGCATCAAGTCAATTGTCCGGGCAAAAGCGTTCTCGCCGGTGCCGCCGGTTTTCACGGGGCGCATTGCCTGGCGTGGTTTGATTCCGCGCGAGCGCCTCGCCGACGACGTGATCTGGCCGGGCTCGGGCATTTTCATCGGGCCCGATCGGACTTTCGGATGGTATCGCGTGCGTGGCGGCGCGCTGATCAACTTCGTCGGCACGGCGCTTCGCGCCGGGTGGGCAGAAGAAGGTTGGAGCATTCCGGCCGATCCTGCCGAAGTCGCCGAAGAATTTGCGGACTGGCATGCCGACGTTCGCGCGATCATCGCCGCGACGCCGCGTGCGGCCTGTTTCAAGTGGGCGCTCTTCACCCATGCACCGCTCGAACGATGGCACGATCGGCGGGTCGCCGTCCTTGGCGATGCCGCGCATCCGATGTTGCCTTTCATGGGCCAAGGTGCCGCGCAGGCGATCGAGGACGCCGTGATTCTGGCGCGATGTCTGTCTGCCGAAGGCGACTGGTCGGATGCGCTGGGGCGCTATGAACGTGCGCGGAAGGAGCGCGCGACGTTCGTCCAGCGTGAGTCCCAGGCGAAGGCCGAGCGATGGGAAAGCAACCGTACAGATCAATACGGGCCCAACTCTCATCGGAATGAAGACACGCTTGGAATTATGATCGCGGGGGATGGTCCGATCATAGGCACCGTTGCTGCTCTTCGACCCGAGAAGGCGATCAATCGCCTCATTCAAGCATTCGCCATCATTGTCTCTCGCGGGACGGTCGCCCGTCTCGCTATTGTTGGAGATGGCGCTGAACGACTTTCGCTTGAACGACTGGTTCAAAATCTGGGTCTGCAGCGCCACGTGACTTTCCTCGGTCACCGTGATAAACCCGAGGTGGTATTAACAGCGCTCGACGTATTCGCGTTGTCATCCGACACCGAGCAAATGCCACTTACGGTGCTTGAGGCAATGGCTTCGGGCTTGCCGATCGCGGGCGTTGATGTTGGCGACGTCAAGCACATGGTGGCCGAGGAAAACCGGCCATTCATTGGCCCGGTTGATCACAACGCGCTCGCATCATCGATCGTCGCGCTCCTCGATTCGACGGATTTGCGCCGGCGGATTGGCACCGCGAATCGAGCGCGTGCGCGGGCCGAATACGATGTCGATCGAATGCTCGCGACCTATGATCGGCTATTTTCGGGTGTCGCGTAGCCTCAGGCGAGTGCTTGTTCCCAGGCGATTGCCGTTTGCATGATTCGTTTAAGGTCACGAAACCGAGGCGACCATCTAAATAGGCGATTGATCTTGGCTACGTCGGCGATCACTTCTCCTGGATCGCCTGCGCGCCGCGGTCCAAAGTCGAACGGAAGTTTCCGGCCAACAACAATGGCCGCGGCATTGAGAACCTCAAGCACCGAATATCCCTGGCCATAGCCACAGTTTACGGTCTCGCTGGCGCCACCATCGATGAGATATGAAAGCGCCGCGAGGTGGGCATCGGCTAGGTCTGACACATGGATATAATCGCGAACACCGGTGCCGTCGGGCGTAACGTAATCGTTTCCATGAACCGTAACGCGTGCGCGCTTTCCGGCCGCCAGTTCGCTCACGACCTTGATCAAGTTCGTCGAATTCTGAACGACCTGCCCTGCGCGAAGCTCGGGATCGGCGCCCGCTACATTGAAGTATCGCAACGCTACATGACGTAACGAAGTGGCTGCACCGATATCGCGAAGCATCTGTTCGGTCATCAATTTTGAAGTGCCGTAGGGGTTGATCGGTGAGGTCGGTGCTGTCTCCGGCACAGGCAGAATTTCTGGAGAACCATAAACCGCAGCAGTCGAAGAAAACACGAACGCCTCAACCCCGACAGCGACGCAAGATTCAATGAGCCGGCACGCGTTGACGAAATTGTTGCCGTAATACTTGAGTGGATTCGCGACCGACTCCGGCACGCTGATGCTGGCGGCGAAGTGCATAACAGCCGCTGGCTTGACGGCGCGCAGGACTTGGTCGGTGAGCGTGCGATCGCCGGTGCTGCCAACGTACAGCGTTACGCCGGGCTGCACGAGTTTGCGGCTGCCGGTCGAGAGATCATCAATGATCGCGACCTCCCAGCCGGCGGCAAGGAGAGCGATCGTCACGTGGCTGCCGATATACCCGGCGCCGCCCGTGACGACGATTCGAGGTTTACTCACCGGTAGCCTGTCCGTCATCAGAATATTTGAGAGTGAGCAGCGGGCTTGCTAATGGAGGTTCTGGTCCATCTTGGGTTTCAGTTTAAGCAGCAGATCTTACGTGCTGCAAGCG
>VGEM01000012.1 GCA_016869315.1 Alphaproteobacteria bacterium
ATCGACTAGGGACGGCGACGCCGCCGCCCGCGCCCGATCGCCCCGAAGCGGAATCGTGCCGTTGCGCGAGAATGTGACGCCATCGAGGGCGCGGTGTCCGCGCGCGGCCAACAGCTCGTTGCGCTCGGGGTCGAAGCCCCATTGCGCCGCGGCCAGGCCTTCGCGCGCCAACGCCGCCTGTACGATCGCGATGTCTTCAAAGCGCTCGAACGCAAACGATAAACTGCCGGTGGCGCCGGCGACCGGAATCAAAGGAAGCGTGATCCGCGCCTTGATGCCGAACGCGCCGCCGTCGCCGAGAAACAGGCCGGTGATGTCCGGGCCGAAGTGGCGGAAGAAGGGCGTGCGGCCCTCGGCCGCCGCGGCGCCGGTCTCGACCAGCGCGCCATCGGCCAACACGACGTCAAGCCCAAGCACGATGTCGCTGAGCGTCCCGTTGGCGGCGTGAAAATTGCCGTCGACCGCGCGACCGATCGTCTCATCGCCCCGCCCCAATGGCGCGGCGACGGGGACCCGGAGCCGGCGCGGATCGAGCGCCTTGCTCAACGCGCGCCAGGTGCAGCCGGTCTCGACGGTAACGTATCGATCCGCCTCGTTGATCTCGACAATGCGATCGAGGCCCGACACGTCAAGCGCCGCGTCGGCGGGCATTTCAACCGTCGACACGCGACAGCCGGCGCCGGCCAGGCATTCGACCGTGCGGCTCAAATCATCAACCGTCGCGGGTCGCACGACGACACCGCGTCCGCGCGCGATCACGCCTACCTCGCCCAATACGTCCCGCAGGTCTTTGAGCGGCGGTCGCGGCATGCGCTAACCGAGCTCGCGCAGTTCGGTTTTCAAGACCTTGCCGTTGGCATTGCGCGGCAAGGCGGTGATGGTGGCGACATCCTTCGGAATTTTGTAGGCCGCCAACTTGCCGTCGCAGAATTTCTGGACATCGTCGGCTGTCACGTTCTGGCCCGCGCGCGGCACGACGATCGCCTTGAGCCGCTCGCCCCATTTTTCGTCCGCCAGACCGATCACCGCCACGTCGGCGATGGCCGGGTGCTGAAACAGCACTTCCTCGACTTCGCGCGGATAGACGTTGATCCCGCCGGTGATCACCATGTCCTTCTTGCGATCGACGATATAGATGTGGCCTTCAGAATCCCTCTTCGCCAAATCGCCGACCGACACCCAGCCGTCCTTGAACGTCTCTGCCGTCTCTTTCGGCTTCTTCCAATAGCCGCAGAAAAGATAGGGCGACACGCTGAATAGTTCGCCGACTTGATCCGGCGCGCACTCCCTGCCGTTGTCGTCGACGATCCTGACCATCGTGTTGAGAAACGGCGTGCCGACGCAGCGTTGCTTCCGCAGCTGATCCGGCGGGCGCAGGTTGGTGACGATACCGCCTTCGGTCGAACCATAGGTCTCGTGCAGCTTTCCCTCGCCGAAGTAGGCGACGATCTTTTCCTTGAGCGCCTGCGGCAGGGGCGCGGCGTTGGAGATGACGGTTTTGATCTCGATGCCGCGGCATTCCTCCAGGATTTTGGGGTCAAGACTGAAGATCTGATGGAACTGCGTCGGCACCATGAACACGCCGGCAAATTTTCCGGTCTTGAGACGCCGCAGCAGGACCTCGGCGTCGAATTTGTCCATGAACTCGGTCGAGCCGCCGCTAAACAGCGCGGCCATCGGAAAGCAAATGCCGGCGCCATGATGCATCGGCGTGGTGCCGAGGAACTTGTCGTCGGGTCCGTAGCAACCGAACTCCAGCGCCATGCCGAGAAATGTGAGAATGCGCGAGCGATGCGGCAGCAACACGCCCTTGGGCTTGCCGGTGGTGCCGGAGGTATAGGGGATCGTCCAAATATCCCATTCGTCGAGCGTCGGACGATCCGCCGGGGTGCGGCCCTTTTCGAGCCATGCCTCGTACTCAGGGCCAATCTCGATGATGCGCGTCACGGTCTTGAACTTGGCGGCGCGCACCACCGGCGCCAGGGCGGCATCACAGAACACCACCTTGGCCTCGGCATCGTCGCAGATCGCCTCGATCTCGGGCGGCGTCAAGCGGTTGTTGACGGTCGCGACCGCAACGCCGGCCTCGGGCAGGCCGCAGACGATCTCGACGTATTCGATCGAATTCCGCGCGACGATGGCGGCGTGATCGCCCTTCTTGAGTTTCAGATCGATGATGGCGGCGTTGGTTGCCATGTCGATGCGCGCGACCAGATCGCCATAGCTGCGTCTCACGTCGTTGTGGCTGATGGCAATCTTGCCGGGATTGCGCAGCATGGCGGCGCGAATACCGCGCGCCATGGTCATCGGCTGAAAGCCGATCGGCAGTGTCACGTCGCGCGGCGCGCTCATTGCTTCTTGCTCATTGTTGTGTGCTCACGGCTTCACCTCAACGCGGGATCTTCTTGAAGATGCGAAGCGCATTGTCGCGCATCAACATTTTCTTGGCATCCGGCTTGAGGCCAAGCTCGTCGATTTCTTTGACCGCGCGCTCGGGATCGATCACCGGCCAATCGGTGCCGAACAGAACTTTGTGCTGGCCGTAGCTATTGGCGTAGTGAACGTAAGACTTGGGCCAGTGCTTGGGCGCATAGGCATCGCCGGCCGTGTAGACGTTCTCGTGCTTCCAGCACATCGAGATCATTTCCTCGGTCCACGGCACGCCAATGTGAATGCCGATCAGCGCCAGCTCGGGGAAGTCGATGGCGACCTGATCGAGCAGGATCGGCTTCGCCACCGACGGCAATCGGCGGTCGCGGTTGTAAACCAGGTTGTGCCCGACCTGCATCATGATCGGGATGTCGAGTTCGCAGCACTTGGCATAGTACGGATAAATCTGCGGCGCGTCGGGCGGCATCGCGAACCAGTGCGGGTACCAGTGCGCGCCGACAAAGCCGTCGTCGATCACCGCGCGTTCGAGGTCTGTCAGCCCTTGCATGCCGCGGGTGGTATCGACCCCGGCAAGGCCCGAAAACCGGTCCGGGTGCTGTTTGCAGATATCGCGCACCCACGCGTAGGGCACGTCGAACGAGCCCCGAATACGAAGATCGCCGGCGCGAACGGCAATCAACAGCGAGCGTTCGATGCCGGCCTTGTCCATCTTCTTGAGATAGTCCGCGATCGACACGCCGGGGCGCATCGCCGGCGGCATACGCACCTGTTCCTTGAAGATCTCGTCGATGCCCGTGCGGCCGGCCGTGACCGCTTCAGGCGTGAAGACGTTGCAGACAATGTCGATGGATCCGGACATACAAACAGCTCATTACCAGTTTCAGAAATCGCGCTTTGACGTGAAAGCCCTCTCACCGCCTCGCTCCGCTCGGCACCCTCTCCCCGGAGGGGAGAGGGTTGGGGTGAGGGGGCTTATTCAACCGATGCGGAAAGTGACCTCAAAAACTCCAATCTCATGTTCGCTGTACGATGTACGGCTCGCGCAGTCCATTCGCCTTTTTCGCCAGCGACCACTTGTCGCCAGCGATTTTCTGACGCTGGGCCGCGATGTCGATCCGGTGGTATCGCGCCAGGTTCTCGCCGAGGATCTTGGCCTTGTCGGCTTCGGTCACTTTAAAGGCGGCGCCGTCGGGCGGCTGGTAGTCGAAGAAGCTATTGACGATCCAATAGGGATGCTGATTGACCGCGGTCGAGGCGTAGATCATCCGGTTCACGTCGACCTGGGTCATGAACACGCTCATCATCTTGTGAAACGTTTGCATGTCGAACAATGGAAACAGCATCGGCCCTTCAAGGACAGCCGTGATGTTCTCACGAACCCGCATCAATTCGACGGTCTCCTCGAAATTCTGCCAGCCGGCGTGGACAAGATGGAACACCAGATCGGGGAACGCTTCGGCCGCTTTGTACATGTCGTCGATGCCGAGCGCCTGCGTCGCGGGGCCAACGTGGCCGACCAGTTTGTGCACGGCGATGTGCTTGAATCCCTTGCTGCGCAGGTAGGCGAAGATCGGGAAAGCGCGCTTCTCGTCGTCCATCAGCCAGCCCTCGGGTTGGCGCGTCGTGAGATTGATGCGCGTCGGATAAATCTTGATGCCGTCGGCTTTCTGCGTGGCAAGCTGATCGATCTTGGCTTTGACGGCGTCGAGCGCATCGAAAACATCGATCGCGCCGTACCACAGGACACGATCCGGATAGCGACCTTTGAGCGAGGCGCCTTTTTCGTTCGAGACCAGGCCGTCCCAATAGAGGTCGTACATCGGCACCGAGTGCATGATCATCATGTCGGTGTGGCTCTCGAAGAACATCACATCCATCACCTCGTCAGGCTGCCAGTCGCGACTCCATTGGGCATGCGACAGGCGATAGCGCTCGGGCGTCGACGAAATGTGATAGCTGTGGGTGGTGTTGATGCTGTTGGCCGCGGCGCGCGGCATGCGCCGGTTGATCTCCATGTGATTGTAGCAATGCGCTACGCCGTCGATGACGAACATGCGCTCGGCCATCGGGTGCGCCGTCGGCGACCACTCCGCAGCAGCCAAGGCTGGCGACATGAGCGGTACGGCGCCGAGCGTTCCGAGTGCGCCGCGGCGCGACAGGCGATCGACGGGTGTCATGGACGAGCCTCCGGGGCATTGGTTGTCTGGGCAAATCCGAACCTGCGGCGCTTATCGGCGAACAGCGTGCGCGCTTTGTCGCTCAGGCGATCCGGCGTCCACATTGGATAATGCTCGGATACAACCGTGATCTTCGTAATCTCGGGGAACTTCGGCGCCAGATCCTCGATTGCCGCAATGATGCCGTATGAGAATGTGCACGCCGCTTCGGTGAAGGTTACGCCGACCTCGATCGCATCGCCGGTCCGCTCGACCCGATTGACGATGCCGATGTCGACGATGCTGAGGCCGTGGCCTGACAAGACGTGGCACGGATCGCCAATGGTCGCGAGTTCGTGCCACAGCGCCGCGACGGTCGCGTCATTCTCCTGCCGCATCGGTCGTCTCCCCGCCCCCTGAGCCTAACTAGCACATTGCAGGTCTTTGAATCTTCGATTGCGAACACCGACTTAAGCCGCTATTTCTGGTTCATTACACATATCAATCCAAAAACAACACAGATGTGTAATAATGCCGACGCCGCACATGGGGCGCACACAGGGGATGCCGGTCATGGACAATTCCGTCGTCAAGTCGGTCGGTCGGGTGTTCGAGGTGCTCGAGCTGTTCGACCATGAATGCAGGGCGCTGACCGCCACACAGGTCGGGCGCAAACTCAAGTATCCCGCATCGAGCACGCTCGCGCTGCTCAAGAGCATGGTCAATCTGGGTTATATCGGATTCGATCGGGCCGAGCGGGTTTACGCGCCGACCGTTCGCGTCTCGAATCTCGGTCGCTGGGTCGAAACCTCGCTGTTCGGCGAGGGCCGGCTGTTCGGGATGATGGAGGATCTCCGCGCCAAGACTGGCCAGTCGCTGATGCTCAGCATTCAGAACGACTTGAACATGCAGTTCATTCACGTTGTCCTTGGGGAGTCGTTCAGCCTCAACGTCAAGGCCGGACAAACCGTGCCGCTGTTCCGCTCGGCGATTGGCCTGATGGCCTTGAGTGACCGACCCGACAAGGAAATCGCCAAATTTGTCGAGCGCTATAATCGGCGAATCAAGGGGCCGGAGCAGAAGGTCGAGCTCAATCAGTTGATGAGTGCAATCCGGCGCGCGCGCACCCAGGGCTACGCAACTGGATACGATCTCTACTATCCGGGCGTTGGCGCCATTGCCTTCCTGTTAAAGCCAAAAGTCGGCCGCTATTCGGCGGTGCTTTCGATCAGCGGTGTCACGGCCAAGCTCAAGGAAGCCGAAGCGCAGATCGTGCGTACCGCAAAGGCTGGGATCAGGTCGATCAACGCCGATACTTTGGGCCCCGGTTAAGCCCTGACCTTGCGGCTTAAATCGTGCTATTCCCGGGCCGGTTCAAACCGGTCACGGAACCCCGATGCGTCTCAATTTTGCCGGAGCGACCTGTCTTGGGTTGATCGCCGCGACCTCTGTCGTGGCGCAAGACTTCGTGTCTCCCGAGGCCGCGACCGGTCGTTATCGCCAGGCTGGTGGCGAAGCCAAGCGATTCATGGTCGCGGCCGCGAACCCGCACGCCGTGGCGGCCGGGGTCGAGATCTTGAAGGCCGGCGGCAGCGCGGTCGACGCGGCGGTGGCGGTCCAGTCCGTTCTCAACATGGTCGAGCCCCAGTCGTCGGGCATTGGCGGCGGCGCGTTTATCGTTCACTGGGACAACGCCAAGAAGGCCGTGTCCACCTATGACGGTCGCGAGATAGCGCCGGCGGCGGCGACCGAGCGGCGGTTCCTGACGCGCGAGGGCGCGGCGATGGGCCGCATCGATGCGCTGCTTGGCGGACACTCGGTCGGTGTTCCGGGCACGCTCAGGGTGTTGGAGCTTGCCCACCGGAAGCACGGCAAGCTGGCCTGGGCCAGCGTGTTCCAGCCGGCGATCCGCATTGCCGAGAACGGGTTCGCGCTGTCGCCGCGCCTGAACGCTCTGCTCGACGGCGATCGGTCGATCGGCCGGCTCGAGCCGGCGCGGACGTTCTTCCTCACTGCCGATGGCACGCCGAAGCCGGTGGGCACGTTGATCAAGAATCCCGAATTCGCCGACGTCCTGAAGCAGGTCGCGGCGCGTGGGTCCGACGCGTTCTACGAAGGCGCGATCGCCGAGGACATCGTCAAGGCGGTAACGACATCGTCGGCCAGTCCTGGCGACATGACGCTTGACGATCTTAAGGCCTATCGGGCCGTCGAGCGTGCGCCGATCTGCGGGCGTTACCGCGACCGCAAGCTTTGCAGCATGGCGCCGCCCACGGCCGGCGGGGTCGGCGTTCTGCAGACCATGGCGATGCTCGAACGCTTCGATTTGGGCGCCATGGGGCCGGCCTCCGCGGTCGCTCAGCACGTGATCGTCGAAGCCGGGCGCCTCGCCATGGCCGATCGCAGCACCTATGTCGCCGATCCCGATGTGCTGCCGGTGCCGACCGAGGCATTGCTCGACGACGGTTATCTCAAGTCGCGGGCCGCCATGATCTCGATCGACAAACGGATGCCGGCGGCGGTGCCAGGCAAGCTCCCGACCAAGGCCGCGCTGAATTGGATCGCGGCCGACAGCCCCGAGATGATCTCGACCAGCCACTTCTCGGTGGTCGACGGCGAGGGCAACGCGGTTGCCATGACGACCTCGATCGAAGCGTCGTTCGGCTCGCGGGTGATGGTGCGCGGTTTCCTGCTCAACAACACGCTGACCGATTTCTCCTATGCCGACATCGCCGACGGCAAGACCGTGGCGAACGCGGTCGGTCCCGGCAAACGGCCACGCAGCTCCATGGCGCCGACGCTGGTGTTCGACAAGGACGGTAAACTCGAAATGGTGGTGGGCTCGCCCGGCGGTCCGGCGATCGTCGGCTTCGTCGTGCAGACGCTGGTCGCGATGATCGACTGGAACATGACGCCGCAGGATGCGATCTCCGGCGCCCACATCATCGGCTTCGGTCGTGGCGTCACAGTCGAACCCGAACTGGCCGATCTCGCACCAGCCCTCAAAGCGCTCGGGCACGAGGTCCGTGTCGGCGAGTTCCCGTCCGGCATCCACGCCATCCGCATCACGGCGAACGGCCTGCTCGGCGGCGCCGACCCACGCCGCGAAGGCGCCGTCGCCGGCGAATAATCGTTCGATCGGGGCGTTAAATAGGGTACGACCCTATTTTCAGCATAAAATATATTGATATAACAATTACTTACTTTCTGGCTGGGCGACTTCGATCAGGTGGCCATCGGGGTCGTAGGCGAACATCCGGGTTCCGGTGTTCGAACTGCCGTCGGGGTTGAGGACCTTGTACTTATAGGGCGTGCGATGAAACCGCGTGCCGATCTGCTGGAGCCGCGTGTACGCGCCCTGCAGATCGCCCACTTCGATCATGATGATCATGTCCCCCGAGCCGATGCCCATCAGGTTCGAGCGTGCGCTGGCGAGCGGCGGATGGTCGTAACCGAGCAGGCCGATCATGCCGACGCGCTCGTCGTTACCTTTCATGATCACGATCCGGCCGTCGCGCGGATCTTCGGTCAGGGGCAAATCATCGGCGCCAATCACGCCCTCGGGGCCGCCGCGCGTGGTCGCCTTGTCGTACCACTTGGTGAGGCCAAGGCGCTGATAGAAGTCGATCGACTTGTCCAGGTTTTCGACCACCAGCGTTGTCCGGCGCACGGCCGGCGCCTTGACGGACGCCGGGCGCTCCTGGGCTAGCGCCGCGCCGACCCAAACGCCAACGGCGGCACTCATGACGACAACGGCAACGATCGGTCTGATCATGACAAGTCTCGAAAATCGGCTGCAACGACGCCGGACATTGCCATGGCTCCCCCCATGGCGGAAGTCCTATCGCCGCCCTGCAAAGGCCAGCGCCGTCATTGCAAACCGGGCACGACCTGCGTCATCGGCCAAGGGAAACGCGCCAAACAGAATCTGCGAGAACTTCGGCCCCGGCCAGTCGATCGAATGCTCGCCGAACCGGATGCATGGCGTGTCGATCACCGACGAGAACAGACGCGGCCATGGCACCTTGCTGATCCGCGGCGTATCGGGACCATAGGATTTGCCGGTCAGATCGAGCGGAAAGTTATCGGCGACGGTCGTGCCGCAATAGATGAATCTGTAGGTCGCACCTTGCTGGCACTCGGCAAGAAGCAGGTTCGGCGCTTCGCGATAGATCGCCATGAAATCGAAGGCTTTGCGTGCCGGAACGCCGCCGACGTTCAGTCCGCGCCAATAGGCATGGACGGCGGCGATGATCGGATCCGCTTCAGCAGCAGCATGTCGCGCGGCGATATCGATGGCGTCGATCGCGTTCATGGCCCCCTCGCGATCAGCCAGCATCCCGCTCGCTCAATACCCCGGTTCGCGGTTGTAGTCACCGGCGGCGTCGACCATTGCCCGATAGGGGCCGTCCATCACCGGCGTGTAGGGCGGATTCCAGTCGGGCCCATCGGTCTCGACCCAGGTGGTGGCAAATGGTCCACCTTTGCAGCGGCACAGATGCAGCGCCCCGCCCCAGGTGGCGAACGGCCCATGTTTGATGCCGGGCGGCCGCCAGAAATAGCCGCCGTCGCGCATCACGCCCAACGGGAAACAGATGTCGCCAAGGACAGCGAACTCTTCCTCGACCACCGGGTGAATCTCGGCCTTATTGGTCGACCAATAAGGCATCATGCCGATCAGCCAGGTGCGCTCCCCCGAATCGGGATCGACATAGAGCGGCTTATGAATGGTGCCCGACGGGTCCCAGTCGCCTGAATTCATGTGCGCCCGTTTGCCGGTGATGCCTGCCATCCGCCGCGTGTCGAGATGCTCGACCAGCCGCCGCACATCATGTGTGCCGGCGCCCGACGTCGCCTTCGGTTCGGCCGAGAAAAATGTCAGCACCACCGCGCCCTTGGCACTGGTCATCGACGATCGCGAAAATCCGCGGGGCAAATGGGCGTAAAAGTGCTTGCCGTAGGTTTTGCCGTTGATCTCGATCTCGCCCTCGAGGACGAATATTTCCTCGTCCGCCGCGACCACATGCGGCTCGCGCCGCGCCCAGCCGGCGGGATACTTGATGATGGTGCTTGAGGCTCCCGATTCGTTGTCGCGGCTCAACGTCCGCACCATCACTTCCGAACGCGCACCACCGTAAAGTCCGCGCTCGAACGGAATGACCTGCCCCTGGATGAACTCGACGTGCGGTCGACCCATGATCGGCTCCTGCTCCCTAACCCGTTGAAATTCGACCAATTGCAAGCACGATTCGGCACCGTTGTCGATCTTGAGCCGGGCCCTTCAACCCTCTATTGAGGTCGACCCAGAGGGGCGCACAACCGATGAGTTCCGTTCGCGACCGTTTCGTCGCCTTCGCATTTTGCTGGGCCGATCTCCTGATCGAGCTCGACCAGTCGCGCCGTGTGCTGTTCGCCGTCGGCGCGGCGAAGCCGTTGTTGGGCTAAGGCCCTGAAAACCTGATCGGCAAGAATTTCATGGATGTGGTCTCGCCGAAGGATCGCGTCCTGCTCGATCAATTACTGGCCATGACGACCAAACGCGGCCGCATCGATAATCTCAGCATCCGACTCGAGGGCACCAAGGGCCTGACCGCGCCGGTGGCGGTCGCGGGATACATGCTTCCCGACCTCAAGGATCACTTCTTCATCGGCCTGCGCGCATCGATCCGTCTCGACGACAAAGGCGATCAGGAGCAGGGCCTTGAGCGCGACAAGACGACCGGGCTGCTCGATGGCTAGTCGTTCGGCACCCAGGCAGCCGAGAAACTGAAAGCCCTTGAGGCCAAGGGTACGCCGGCCGAGATGACCTTGGTCGATCTGCAGGGCTTCAAGACGTTTTACGAAACCCTGAGCGACGACGAACGCCAGGTGCTACTCAACACGGTCGGCACAACGCTCCGCGCCAACTCCCTGGACGGTGACAGCGCCGGTTAACTCGGCGACGGCAAGTACGGCCTCGTCCACGAAAAGGGCATGGACGTCAAAGCCCTCGAAGCCAAGATCGCCGAAGCGACGCGCGCCTTCGACCCGACCGGCAAGGGCCTCGAAGTCTCGGCCGGCACGCTCGACGTCGACGTCGGCAGCATCAGCGAGGAGGATCTTACCAAGGGCCTTGTCTACACCATCAATCACTTCAAGGAGCAGGCCGGCGCCAAGTTCAACGTCAAGGAAATCGCCAAGAGCATGAACAACCTGGTCAAGGAGGCGGTGAACTCCTTGAACGGTTTCCGAAAGCTGGTCGGCGGTTCCGATTTCCAGGTGGCGTTTCATCCGATCTTCGACGCGCGTACCGGCGCGGTGCACCACTACGAAGCGCTGGTGCGCTTCGGCGGCAATTTCGATGTCTCGCCTTACAAGCAGATTTCGTTCGCCGAAGAGACCGGATTGATCAACGAGTTCGATATCGCCATGGCGCGCAAGTGCGTCGAGTGGCTGCGCAAGCACAAGGGCGACAAGGTCTCGCTCGCCGTCAACATCTCGGGCATGTCGGTCGATAACGCCGAATACACCAAACAGCTCCACGCTCTGCTCGACGCCGATTCCTGGCTCAAGCACTTCATGCTGTTCGAGATCACCGAATCCGCCCGGGTCGCGGACTTGAAGAAGGCCAATGCCTTCGTTCAAGGCCTGCGCGGCAAGGGCTTCCACGTTTGCCTCGACGATTTCGGCGCGGGGGCTGCGAGTTTCCAATATCTCAGCGTGCTCGAAGTGGACGTGGTCAAGCTCGACGGCAGCGCGGTCAAGAACGCGCAAAGCGCCCCCAAGGGCCGAGCCTTCCTCAAGGCGCTCACGACGCTCTGCAAGACCATGGAAGTCGAGACCATTGCCGAGATGGTCGACACCAAGGAAACGCTCGAATTCGTCCGCGACTGTGGCGTCGAGTACGTCCAAGGCTGGCTGTTCGGCAAACCCGACGCCGATCCATGGCAGTTCATCAAGAAGCTCGATCGCCGGTTGTTTGCGGAGAAGCAGCGGTAGGGCGCTGATCCCAACAAACGCTGATTGTCACCCCGCGGCTTGTCCGCGGGGACCAGAGGTATTTGCCTGGTTCGCAAACAGAAACCTCTGGATGCCGCGCATGAAGCGCGGCATGACAGGAGATTTCTTTGCACGGAGCCCGCCATGACCCCCACCAACCTGTCACGCGCCGACGCCCTTCGCCTCACCGCCACTGCGGCGCTGCCAATGTCCGCCACCGCGGCGCTGCCAATGTCCGCCACCGCGGCGCTGCCGATGTCCGCCAGTGCCGCCGATGGCGACGATCTGCCGTCGTCATGGCCCGACAGCGTCCGGCAGTCGATCCGGCATCCGTCGCTCAAGGACCGCCCGGTTCTGATCACCGGCGGCAATCGCGGCTTTGGCTGGTTCATGGCGCGCGAACTGCTGGCGGCGGGTGCCCGCGTCGCTATCACGGGACGTAACGTCGAGGCGCTTAAAGCGGCTGCCGCGCGCGCCGAGAAGATCGCCGGCCCGGGCCGCTGCGTTACCATCGTCGCCGATGTTCTCAAGAACGAAGATTGCCAGCGTACCATCGCCGAAACGCTCAACGCATTCGGCACGCTGGACGTGCTGATCAACAATGCCGGCATCAGCTCGCTGTCGTTCGGCGGCGGCATCGGCCTGCCCGGCAATCCGACGACGGCATTCGATCAGCTCGATCCGGGCGTTGGCCGGGCGGTGATCGAGACCAATCTGCTTGGCGTCTTCGACATGACGCGTGCTGCAATGCCGCATTTCCGTCCGCGCAAGTTCGGAAAAATCTTCTCGATCTCGACCAGCCTCGGCAACATGGCGCGGCCGGGAAACTCGTTCTACGGCGCCTCCAAGGCCGGCCTCGAAGTGTTCCATCGCGTCTCTGCGGCGGAGTTGAAAGGCACCGGCATCGACGTGAACATCCTCCTGCCGGGCGGCGCCTCCGACACCGAATTCATCGGCAGCAACGTGGTGCCTGGCGAAGTCGGCTCTCGCGCCGGGCGATTGCTGCCCGGCGATGTTATCGTGCCGCCGGCGGTCTGGTTGTCGTCGGATGCGACGAACGGCGTGACGGGCGAGCGCGTGATTGCCCGGTTCTGGGACACCTCGGCCGCGCCCGACGCCGCTTTCAAAGGCTGCCTACAGCCTCACGTCGACGAACCGTCGATCATGTGATTACGCCGCGGCGGCATATTGCTTGAGCTTGCCGACCATGGCGACCAAGCCGTTGCGGCGGCTGGGGCTCAGGTGTTGGTCGAGGCCGAGCGCGCCGAAGGCGGCTTCGGCGTCGATTTGCGCGGCTTCGGCCGCGGGCTTCCCGGAGTAGAGAATCCCCAAGACGGCGATCAGTCCTTTGACGATGTGGGCGTCGCTGTCGGCGGCGAAGGCGAACGTTCCCGCGGTAGTGCGGCCCGGCATGAGCCAGACCTGGCTCATGCAGCCCCGCACCTTATGGGCATCAACTTTGAGGTCGTCAGGAAACGCCGGCAGTTTGCGCCCCAAGTCGATCAGGTATCGGTAACGATCGTCCCAGTCGTCCATCAGTCCAAAGTTCTCGACCAGCTCGTCGAACGATAGTTCCGGGGCGATCATGGTGGGGGCGGTGGACATGGCTTGTTCTAGATAAGGGTTGCGGCCATTGTCGGCAAATCATGTCCGACGATCGTATCGCCCTGTTATATGGACTGTCGCTCGATCCGGCCGAGATCGCGATCGAATTCATTCGTGCATCCGGGCCGGGCGGGCAGAACGTCAACAAGGTCTCGACGGCGGTGCAGCTGCGGTTTGACGCGGCAAATTCGCCGTCGCTGCCCGAGGCTGTGCGGCAGCGCACGGTGATGCTCGCCGGCCGGCGTGCCACCAAGGACGGCGTGATCGTCATTACTGCCCAGAACCACCGCACTCAGGAGCGCAACCGGGCCGAGGCTCTCGACCGGTTGATCGAGCTCTTGAACAGCGCTGCCTTCGTCCCCAAAAAACGCGTCGCGACCAAGGCCTCCCGCGGCTCACGCGAACGTCGCCTGAAGCACAAAAAGCGCCGCGGCACGGTGAAAGCGGGACGGAAAGTCGGGGCGTGGGAGGATTGATCGAAATTCGCGTAACCGAGACCTTGGATCCAGTCACCTCTCAGCCGTGTGTAATCTATAGTTTACATTCTGCGAGATGTAACTTATAGTTAACGTGTGATCGAGATTCGCCAAACGCCCGCCTTTGCCGCGTGGCTGAGCAAGCTCGTCGACGGCCGCGCCAAAGAACGGATCGCTCAGCGCATCGTTTGCTTGCAATCAGGCCTTCTCGGCGACGTGAAGCCGATCGGGCAGGGGTTGTCTGAGCTGCGCGTGGATCATGGACCAGGCTATCGCATCTATTTCAAAAGGCGCGGACCGGTTTTGATCATACTGCTTTGCGGCGGGGACAAGCGGTCTCAACGGCGCAACATTGCGAAGGCAAAAGAATTGGCGATGAAGCTGGAGGTTTAGACATGTCGATCAAGACAATCCCATTCGACCCAGCTCAATATCTGACCTCTCCCGAGGCTCAGGCCGAGCTGTTGTCTGACGCGTTAGAGACTGGCGATGCCGGATATATCGCCAACGCCCTCGGCGTTATTGCTCGTGCACGGGGAATGAGCGGGGTCGCCCGCGACGCCGGTGTGACTCGTGAGGCGCTATACAAGGCCTTGAGCCGTGACGGGGACCCCAGACTGACGACGTTGCTTGGCGTCATCCGGTCACTGGGATTGACGCTGACGGCTGCCGCGACCCCGAGCCGGCGACCACAACGTCCGAAGAGGCGCGGTGTCGCCCCGACTGCAATAAAGAATCGAACGGCTTCACGTCGTTTGAAGCTCGCGCGGGCTTAAATCCGAATTACTGCGCAGCGTGCATCCGCATCGGACCCGGATCGGCCGAGAATTGCAGCGCGGCGACGCGGGCGTAGAGCGGGTTCGATTGGAGTAAGTCCTGGTGCCGGCCGCTGGCGGCGAGGCGGCCATCGTCGATCACGGCGATGCGATCGGCGTTGACCACGGTGGCGAGGCGATGGGCGATGACCATCGTCGTCCGTCCGCCGATCAAGCGTTCGAGGGCCATCTGCACCAGCCGCTCGTTCTCGGCATCCAGGGCGCTGGTGGCTTCGTCGAGAAGCAGCAGCGACGGATTTTTGAGAATGGCGCGGGCGATGGCGATGCGCTGCTTCTGGCCGCCCGAAAGCCGCACGCCCTTTTCGCCGAGAAACGTCTTCATGCCGTCAGGCATGCGGGTGATGAATTCCATGGCTTGCGCCGCTTCCGCGGCGGCGCGGACGTCGTCGTCGCTGGCGTCGGGACGGCCGTAGCGGATGTTCTCCAGCGCATTGGTGCCGAAGATGACCGGATCTTGCGGCACCAGTCCGATTTGCTTGCGGGCCTCGCGCGGATCGGCGTCGCGCAAGTCGACGCCATCAATGCGCACCGCGCCCGACTTCGGGTCGTAGAAGCGCAGCAGCAGTTGGAACACCGTGCTCTTGCCGGCGCCTGAAGGTCCGACCAGGGCGACGTGCTCGCCAGGCGCGATCTTCAACGACAAGCCGTTGAGTGCCGCGGTGTCGGGCCGTGACGGATAATGAAATACGACATTGTCGAACTCGACCTCGCCCCGGTGCGGCAACGGCATCGGTTTGGGGTTGGCCGGCGGGCGGATGGCCGGCTCGGTGTCGAGCAATTCGACCAACCGCTCGCTGGCGCCGGCGGCGCGTTGCAGATCGCCCAGCACTTCGCTCAAGGCGCCGACGCCACCCGCCACGGTCACAGCGTAAAAAATGAACGCCGACAGATCGCCCGCCGTAATCGTCCCGCTGATGACGCCACGCCCGCCGGCCCACAGCACAACCGCGATCGCACCGAACACCAAGAGAATCACCACCGAGCCCAGCATCCCGCGCGCGAGAATTCGCTTCATGGCGACCGCAAAGGCGCCCTCAACTTCAGCCGCGAACTTCGAGCGATCGTGTTCTTCGTGAACGAAGGCCTGTACGGTACGAATGGCATTCAAGGTTTCTTCGCCGTAGGAGCCGACATCGGCGACACGGTCCTGGCTCTCGCGCGAAAGTTTTCTGACTTTCCGGCCGTACCAAATGATCGGCACGACCACGGCGGGCACGACCAACAGGATGAGCCCGGTCAACTGGACATTGGTGAAGATCATCATCACCAATCCGCCCACGACCGACAGCATGTTGCGGAGCGTAATCGACAGCGACGATCCGACGACCGTTTGCAGCAAGGTCGTATCCGACGTCAGCCGAGATAGAATTTCACCGGTCTTGGTGACCTCGTAAAAGCCCGGGCTTTGCTTAATGACCTGGTCGTAGACGGCGCGCCGCACGTCGGCCACCACCCGCTCACCCACCCAGGAGATAAAGTAGAACCGGAAATAAGTGCCCGTGGCGATGACGAGGATGATCCCCATCAATGCCGCGAACCCGAGCGTTAGAAAATCGCTGTCACCGGCCGAGAGGCCGCGGTCGATCAGGAATTTGAGGCCGACGCCGATACTGAGGGTTGCGGCCGAGGTGATGACCAGCGCGGTCGCCGCGGCGGAAAGGCGCGCGCTGTAAGGCGCCATGAAGCCCCACAGGCGCTTCAGATACGCATAATTCTTGCTGCGCGGACGGTCGGGCATGCCCCAACGCCCGGGTCCGCCGCCGCGATGCGGTTGGTCGCTCATGGCCCAGTGACTTGGACCTCGGAGTCGCCGAAGTCAACCGCCCGGGGCTATTGTTGACCGTCATGACCGACCCGCGCACCGTCGTCGCACTTTGCCGTGACTGTTTGTCCGAGTTTCCGGTCCCGCAGAAATCATGCGCGCGGTGCGGCTCGACCCGGATTGTCAATCATCCCGAATTGGGCCGGCTGACCATCGCCCACATCGACTGCGATGCCTTCTACGCGGCGATCGAAAAACGCGACAACCCGGAGCTGACCGATAAACCCGTCCTGATCGGCGGCGGCAAACGCGGCGTGGTCTCGACCGCCTGCTACATCGCCCGCAAATTCGGGCCACGCTCCGCCATGCCGATGTACACGGCGCTCAAGATGTGTCCGCAGGCCGTCGTCGTCCGGCCCAATATCGCGAAGTATGCCGCCGTGAGCCGCGAGGTCCGCGCCGTCTTCGACGCGGCGACGCCACTGGTCGAGCCGTTATCCCTCGACGAAGCATTCCTTGACCTCACCGGCACTGAAGCGTTGTTTCAACGGTCGGCGGCGGCGAGCCTGGCATCGATCGCGCGTGAGATCGAACGCAGCATCCGCATCACTGTGTCGATCGGGCTCAGCACCAACAAGTTCCTGGCCAAGATCGCCTCTGACCTCGACAAACCCCGCGGATTTGCGGTGATTGGGCACGGCGATGCGGTCGAGCGGTTGCATGACATGCCGATCACCAAGATTCCCGGCGTCGGACCATCGCTCGCCGACCGGCTCAAGGTCGACGGCTTGTTCTCGATCGGCGATCTGCAGGCAAAATCCGAAGAGGACCTGACGGCGCGTTACGGCGACACCGGCGCGCACTTGTCGCAGCTTGCCCGCGGACTTGATTCGCGCCGCGTGCACGTCGACCGAAAGGCCAAGAGCGTGTCGTCCGAGACGACATTTGACGAGGACATCGCCGATTTCGCCGAGCTTCGGCGCCGGCTTTGGCTGCAATGCGAACGGGTCGCTGAACGCATGAAGGCCAAAGGCATTGCCGGGCGCACCGTGACCCTCAAGCTCAAGACCAACAAGTTTCGCCTCGTGACGCGCAACAAACGCCTGACAACGCCAACGCAACTGGCCGAGACGCTGTTCACGGCAGGCGAGGCGATGCTCAAGAAGGAAACCGGCAGCGTCAAATTTCGTCTGATCGGCATCGGCCTCGACGACATCTCGCCGGCGGCCGATGCGCCGATCGCCGATCTGTTCGACCGCGACGGCCCACGTCGCGCCAAGGTCGAGAAAGCCATGGACGCCGTCCGCGCAAAATTCGGGAGGAAGGCGATCAAGAAAGGAAGGGCGGGGTGATGGGGGGCTGGTTGATTTTTGCGCCAGTCGCGGGCACACCGTTGGCGTTTGTCGGACGCCTTCCTCGACAGGTCTCAGAACTCAGTCGTCACCCCGCGCGAAGGCGCGGGGTCCAGAGGTTTCGGCTTGTTTTGCGACCAGAAACCTCTGGATGCCGCGCATGAAGCGCGGCATGACGGAAACAGAAATTGGAGAGAGGAAGTACTAAGTCCGGCACCGCAATAGACGGAGTCGATACCAATGGACATGACCGGCGAATATCGCATTCCGGCGCCGCGGGCGGCGGTGTGGGCGGCGCTCAACGATGTCGAGGTGCTGAAAGCGGCGATCCCGGGCTGCGAGACCATCACCAAATTGTCCGACACCGAGATCGAGGCGACGGTGGTGGCCAAGGTCGGGCCGGTGAAGGCGACCTTCAAGGGCGCGGTGACGCTGTCGGACATCGATCCCCCCAACGGATACACCATCAGCGGCGAGGGCAAGGGCGGTGTCGCGGGATTCGCCAAGGGTGGCGCCAGGGTGCGCCTCAAGGACGACGCCGACGGCACACTCCTGAGTTATGAAGTGACCGCGTCTGTCGGCGGCAAGCTGGCTCAAATTGGCGCGCGGTTGATCGACTCCACCGCCAAAAAACTCGCTGATGATTTCTTCGCGAAATTCGGAGAACTGGCCGCGGCCCGCGCCCCTGCTTTGGCGCCGCCACCCCCGGTGACTCCGCTGCCGGTATCCGCTACGGTGCCGGCCGTTCCGGCGAAAGTCGCTGGAAATTTGGGCATTAGTGCGATCATCGGCGCGATTGAAGCGCTGGTCATCGTGGCGGCGCTGATCATTGCCGCACAATAGAGTGTGAGGGGGGATGGCCAAGGTTTCGATCACCGTCAATGGCAAGCCGCAGTCGGCCGAGGTCGAGCCGCGCACGCTGTTGGTCGAGTTTCTCCGCTACAAGCTGAACCTGACCGGTACGCACGTCGGCTGCGACACCAGCCAGTGCGGCGCTTGCACGGTGCACCTCGACGGCAAGCCGGTGAAGTCGTGCACCATGCTGGCGGTGCAGGCCGAGGGCCGTAATGTCACCACCATCGAAGGCGTCGCCACCGGCGATCAACTGCATCCCGTGCAGGCGGCGTTCCGCGAATGCCACGGTTTACAGTGTGGTTTCTGCACGCCCGGTATGGTGATGAGCGCGCTCGGCATCATCGAGCGGCATAAGGGCGGCGCCATCGACGAGAAGACGGTGCGCCACGAACTCGAAGGCAACATCTGCCGTTGCACCGGCTATCAGGGCATCGTCAACGCGGTGCTGCTGGCGGCGAAGAACATGGGCCTCAAGGTGGCGTGAGGACGAACCATGTACGAATTCGATTACACCCGCCCTTCATCCGTCGCCGACGCCGCCAAGGCGCGCGGCGACGACTCCTCTTATCTTGCCGGCGGCATGACCTTGCTGCCGACACTGAAGCAACGCCTCGCCCGGCCCGACAAGCTGGTTGATCTGTCGGGTCTCGCCGAGCTCAAGGGCATTTCGGTCGCGGGCGGCACGCTCACCATCGGCGCCATGACCTGCCATGCTGACGTGGCCAATTCCGCTGACGTCAAGAAAGCGATCCCGGCGCTTGCGGTGCTCGCGAGCGGCATCGGTGATCCGCAAGTGAGAAATCGCGGCACCATCGGCGGCTCCATCGCCAACGCCGATCCGTCCGCGGACTATCCGGCGGCGGTGGTGGCGCTGAACGCGACCATCCACACCAACAAGCGCCAGCTCGCGGGCGAGCAGTTCTTCAAGGGCCTGTTCGAAACCGCACTAGAGCCGGGCGAGATCGTCGTCAAAGTGTCGTTCCCGATCCCGAAGCGCGCCGGCTACTGCAAGTTCCCGAACCCGGCGTCACGCTATGCCGTGGTCGGCGTAATGGTGGCGGACACGGCAAGCGGTGTCCGGGTCGGTGTTACCGGCGCCGGGCCCTGCGCGTTTCGCGCCAAGGACATGGAAGCGGCGCTCGCGAAAAATTTCAGCGCCGACGCCATCGCCAACGTTGCCATGCCGGCCAAGGGCCTCAACACCGATCTCCACGCCACGGCCGAATACCGCGCGCATTTGGTCGGCGTCATGGCCAAGCGCGCGATCGCGGCAGCGTTGGGCTAGTCGCAGAAACACCCGAATTCCTGGCATCGAAGCGGGCGCTAACGCGCTTGGAGCACTCTGATCGCAAGGCTATCATTCCCCGGAGCCAAACCACCTGGGGAGGACATGGCGATGGGTGCACTGACCAAACATAATCCGCAAATTGCCGCGATCGGCGCGACGGTCGCAGCTCTTGGCGCGCTGCTCGCGATGCTGTCGGGGCCGCTCTATCAGGCGCAGGTGCTCGATCTCGACACTGGATTCAACGTGCTGCGTTGGAGCGCGCAGGGCGCCGCGGCTGGGGCCGCCATCTGTGCAATATCGCTCGTGCTCTCTTTGGCTACCGACAAGCTCGCCGCCTTTGGGCGCAACTCAACGGCCCTGGTGGGTCTTCTGATCGGCGGACTCGCCGCTTATGTCCCGACCACGGCGCAAGGCAGCTATCCGCCGATCCATGACGTGACCACCGACATCGACAATCCGCCGCTGTTCGTTGATGCGCTGCCGCTGCGCGAGGCGCATCCGTTCAAGAACCGCGACGGCAAAGTGAATCCTGCCGAGTATATCCGCGACTATCCGCGTCCCGGTCCCAGCGGCGGCACTCTCAATGTGCCCGAACTGCAGAAGAACGCCTTCCCCGACATCCAGCCGGTCAAGCTCGATCTGCCGCCGACACAAGCCTTCGACAAGGCGCTTGAGACCGTCAAGCAACTCAAGTGGACGGTGATCAGCGCCAAACCCGAGGAAGGCCGGATCGAAGCGTGGGACAAGACGGCATGGTTCGGCTTTGTCGACGACGTGGTAATTCGCGTGCAGGCCGATGGCGCCGGATCGCGCCTCGACATCCGCTCGGTGTCGCGCATCGGCTTTGGCGATGTCGGTAAGAACGCCAAGCGCATCCGGAGTTACGTCAAGAAGCTGACCGGTCGTGGTGGGCATGGCGGGTGAGTGCGGCTTGAAAACAAGAAACCTGGGTCCTGGCTTGCGCCAGGACGACAGTAAGAAAATTGTTGTCGCCCTTGCGAAAGCAAGGGCCCACCCTTCTCGCCGCTAAGTGCGATTACCATGATCGTGAGAGCGGGCGTTCTCGTGGTCGCGGCTTTCGCTGGTGTCGCACACGCCGCCACCCTCAAAGTCGGTGCCGTTGCCTGGCCGCCGGGCTATGGCAATCCCTATCTCGCCATCGCCCAGGCCACCAGCCATTCGCGCGCCATGGTGTTCGATCCGCTGATCAAGGTCGGCCACGACGGCAAGCTCAAACCGGCGCTGGCGCTGTCGTGGGAACCGCTGCCGCCGAATATCTGGCGATTCCATCTCAGGCCCAACGTCGTGTTCTCGAACGGCGAACCGTTCGATGCGCATGCCGTCAAGGCCGTCGTCGACTGGCTCAAAAGCCCGGCGTCGATCGGGCAATTGATGAGCGCGGAAATGGCCAACGTGGTCGAAGCGCGCGTGGTCGATCCGCTGACCATTGATCTCATCACGGCACAAGTCGATGCGGTGCTGCCGAAGCGATTGACCGTCGTGATGATGACGCCGCCCAAGGCCTGGGCCGCGCGCGGCGTCGAAGGCTTTACGCTCAATCCCGTCGGCACGGGTGCCTACGTGATGAAAGACTGGGGCCAGGCCTCGGGCCGCACCGTGATAGAAGCCAATCCGACGTCCTGGCGAAAGCCGAAACAGATCGACCGCGTCGAGATTTATCCGATGCGCGAACAGATCAGACGGCTGCAAGCGCTGACCTCTGGGCAGGTTGATCTCACCCAGGCGATCGGGCCCGAGGACATGGAGGCGATGAAAGAGCAGGGTTATACCGTGTTCGTCGAGCCCGAGGGCACGGTGATGGGCATGTTTCTCCGCAACATTGGCAATGAAGGGAAACCGCTCAACGACGTGCGCGTGCGTCAGGCCCTCAACTATGCCGTCAATAAGGACGAAATCGCGACGGCGATGTTGCGGGGCACGTCAAAGGCGGCAGGGCAGGGCGCGATCCCCGGCATCTTCGGATACGACCCCGAGATCAAGCCCTATCCTTTTGACCCGGCGCGCGCCAAACAGCTTCTCGCCGAAGCGGGATATCCGAACGGTTTCAAGATCGCGGCGCGGCTGCAGCCGGCCGGCGCGCTCGACGCCATCTCGATCTATCAAAAGGTCGCGGCCGATCTGGCGGCGGTCGGGATCGAACTGGAATTGCGCCAAGTGATGCCGAACGATTGGGTCAGGATGTACGCAACCGGCGAGTGGGACGGCGCGGACGCCGTCACCGGCAACTGGAACGCATCCGCCTTCGCCGACACCATTCGCGGTCTCGAGATGTACGCCTGCAGACGCTCGGGGACGTTCTTCTGCGACCGCGAGGCCGATCGGTTGATTGATCTCAGCAACAGTGAACTGGACGACGCCAAGCGCGAGAAACTGCTGCAAGCCGCCATGCGCCGCTTTCACGACGTGGCGCCGTCATTGTTCCTGGTCAACTATGCGACCATCGTCGCGCATCGGCCGCATGTGAAGAACGTCACTCTTGGGCCCGCGGGGTTTTCGTTCGAGGACATGGAAATCGCCGACTAACCTGCGATCGCCCCGTACACGCCGTTTCTCAAAATGAGCGGCACCGTCGGTTCGTCAGGGCCGAGGTATTGTGTGAGCGCCACTGCAGCAAGGCGTTGCTTCGGGTCGACGAAGAAGGCGGTGTTGGCGAGGCCGCCCCAGGCGGCATCGCCGGGCGAGCCGGGGGCCGCGTGCGGGCCTTCATCCGCGCGGATACCGATGGCGAGTCCCCAGGCATAGCCACGGAATACCGGTGTCGAATTATGCTGATACCAAAAGACCAGGCCCTGTTGCGGGGCTGTCTGGCGCGTCAGCATGGCCTTGACCGTCTCGGGCTTCAGGACCCGCGCGCCATCGAGTTCCCCGCCATTGAGAAGCATCTGCAGGAAGCGAAGATAATCCATCGCTGTTGAGACCAGGCCGCCGCCGGCCGAAAACATTTTCGCCGGCTTGGTATATCCCGACGATGGCGGTGCCGTGGCGGTGCGATTGACGAGGCTCGCGCCGCGCGTCGGCCCTGGGCCATAGACGTCGGCCAGCCGGTCGACGTCGCCCTCCTTCACCCAGAAATCGGTGTCGGTCATGCCGATCCTGGCCGTCAATCGTTCGCGCAGGAACGCGTTGAAGGGTTTGCCCGAAGCCACTTCGGCGACCCGACCGAGCACATCGGAGTGAAAACCGTACACCCAGCGCGCGCCCGGCTGATAGAGCAGCGGATATTTGGCGAGCCGCTTCACGCCATCTTCGATGGTTTGATCCAGCGCCAGGATATCGCGCTGCTCGATGCCGGCGCTCTTCGGCCAATCGGCGGCGTAGCCGAAGCCCGCAGTATACGTGAACAGATGCCGGACGGTCATCGCCGTGTTCTGCGGTTCGGTCGATACGATCTGGCCGTCCTTGATCTCCTTGATCACCTGCATCCCGGCGACTTCGGGGATGTACTTGGCAACCGGATCTTCCAGCGACAGCTTGCCTTCGTCCACCAGCGACAGAATGGCGGCCCCTGTCATCGCGCGGCTTTGCGAGTAGAGCCGGAACTGGGTGTCGATCTCCATCGGCAGGTTGCGTTCGATGCTGCGTTTGCCGTGCGCGCCGAGGGCGACCGCCTTGCCGTCGCGGACCACCCCATAGACGACGCCCGCGCGCATGTTCTGATCAACCAGCGCCTTGAAGTTCGCATCGAGCCGGGCGAGGCCGGCCGCGGACATGCCGACGGTTTCAGGTTTGGCGCTGTCGATCGCCTTGGTATTGGCCACGGCCGGAGCGCTCAGCATGGTCGCGGCCGCCGAAGTCAATAGGGTTCGTCGCTGCATGGGTGTCTCCCGTTTGTCAGCTCTTCTTCTCGGCCGCCTTGTGGCGTTCGGCCTGCTGTAACAGTAGATAGTAAACCCGGTCGGCGAGGGCCTTGCGCGCCGCATCGCGTTCGGCCAGTGCCGTCTCATCGAACGCAAATGTGTCGATCTCGGATTTGAGGATGACGCCCTTGGCCGCGGCAACGCGCTCGATGGTGTCAAGCCGATCGCGCATCACCATCAGTTCGGTGGTGAGGGCGGTGATCATCGACAGAAACATGTCACCTTCACCGTCGCCGAACAGCACCGGACGCTTGCCACGAGCGACGCGGGTCAACTTCTTGGGTGATGCCGCCACGTTGGCTCCGCCTATTTGATGCCAACCTGCACGCCCCAACCAAATCCGGTTGGGCTTTTGCCCGCCATCTTGGTGTTGCGCATGCCCTGTTGGGCATCGGTGTGCTCGGCGATGTCGAGGTAACACTGATCAGAAGCAAAGCCGGCCTCGATCATCGCCTGTTTCAGGTCCATGGCGCGGAAGGTGCTCCAGAACGGCTCGTTGTTGAATTTCGTTTCATTGCCAAACAGGAACTGGCTGTAAACGTCGATGTCGGCGAACTGCGGCAGATCCGCATGCACCATGACGCCGCCCGGCTTCAGAAGCCGGTGGCTCTCGGCCAGGATGTTTTTCCAGGCCTGGGTCGAGGTCTCGTGGGCGAGGATGGTCGAGATCACCACGTCGAAAGAAGCGTCGGCGAACGATGTGCGCTCGGCGTTCTGCTGTGAGTAGTGAACTTTGCGACCGAGCGATTCCGCGCGCGCGTGTCCATAGCGCAGGCACGGTGCCGCGACATCGACGGCGTGCAGCTCGGCATCGGGGAATGCCTCCGCGTATCGCAACGTCGACAGGCCAATGGTACAGCCCATGTCGAGAATTTTTGCCGGCCGCAGGTTCGGGAAATTTTTCTTGAGGTAGGCGATGACCGACTGTCCGAGGAAACCTTCGGAACCGCGCCCGTACATCGAAATGCCGCGGTCGTAGATGGCGCCGGCGGCGACGCTATCGTCGAGGCCGGCGTCATAGCCATAGCCGCCCGGCATGCAGTGAATGTCGACATTGGCGACGTAGCGCGGAACCTCCAGCGCCGGATCGAGCGACAGCGACCCCAGGCCGCGGTCGAGCGCGTGGGCGCGACCGTTCATCTCGGGCAGTTGCCGCTCAATGTTTTCGATCACCGTGTTCCACATCACTTCCTGTACGCTCCGTTGCAGGGACAGGTGGAACTTGACGTAGGGTTTGTCTTCCATGACGCGGCGCACTTCGGCGCGATCCGTCAATGGACGCTGTTCGGCTTTGGCGAATTCCGGCGCGACCACGTTGGTGAAATAGGCTCGCGTGCCCTGCGAGACCTGGGAATAGAGATGAAAGCGCATCACCCGTACGGCTTCTTCGCGCGCCACTTCATCGTGGTTCTGTGATGGCGTCATGCCGTGCTGGAACGGACGGTTTGACATCGGGAGGACCTTTCCCAAATAAATGTTGCGAGGCTACATTGCCCGAGACTGGGTTGGTGGCGAAAGAGGGGTTTGGCGCTATGACGATGAAACGTGCCTTTGGCGACATCGCCGAGGGCCAGATCCACTACTGGCTTGGCGGAACGGGCGGCGCCCGGCCGCTAGTTTATGTCCACCCCGGCCCCGGCACTGCCCGGCATCAAGTGCCATTGAGCGCCGCATTGGCGCAGACGCGGCGAGTGATTTCGCCTGACCTTCCAGGCATGGGCGACTCGGTGGCGCCACCCGAGCATCTGGGCCAGGTGGGGCTCGATTATTTTGCCGATGCCTTGCATCGTTTTCTCGACGGCATCGGTGTCGCCGAGGTCGATCTGTTCGGCTCGTCCATTGGTGGGCGGGTGGCGGTCGCCATGGCGCGTCAGCGGCCCGATCGGGTCAAGCACTTGGTGCTGAACCGCGTTCTCGTTCTTCAAGGCGAAGATCTCGACGCCATGAAGAAACACCACGGCCCCGAGGTGCGACCCGACCAGCACGGTACTTACATCTGGTTTGTCTGGACCCGGATGCGGAATCTTTATCAGTACTTTCCGTGGTTCAAGACGACGGCCGCCAATCTGCGCAAGGCCGACTTGCCGCCGGCCGCGCTGCTGCATTTGTCTTTCGTCGAGCACATCAAGATGTGCGCCACCTCGCACAAGGCGTTCACGGCCTACTACAATTATCTGATCGCCGACGAACTGACGCGGCTTGCGGTTCCGACCTTGGCGCGTCCTGACACGGCCAAGCTGATCCCGAACGCCAAGGAATGGGTGCCCTCGTTCGACGGCGATTCGATGCAGGCGAGCGAAGCATCGTTGGCGGGCCTAGCGGCGCAGATCGATGCTTTCCTGCGAACGTAATCAGCTCGCAGCCGGCTTTTCGGCTTTCCAGGTCTTTAGAGCATCGAGCGTGAATTAGGAATCGAAAGGGGATTCCCTTTGGAGCGATTTTGTGATTCACCGTTTTTGGAGGTGGATCATGGGGAAGTTCTATTCGATTGATCTTCGAGAGC
>VGEM01000013.1 GCA_016869315.1 Alphaproteobacteria bacterium
CTCGGGCGAGCGCCTGGTCGGTCAGCCGGCCAAGCGCCAGGCGGTGACCAATCCCGACGCGACCCTGTTTGCCGTGAAGCGCCTGATCGGCCGCCGGTACGAAGATCCGATGATCGAGAAAAGCAAGAAGATGGTCGCCTACAAGATCGTCAAGGCCGACAACGGCGATGCCTGGGTCGACGTGCGCGACGAGAAAAATGCTCCGAGCCAGATCTCGGCCCACATCCTGACCAAGATGAAGGAGACCGCCGAAGCGTATCTCGGCGAGACCGTCACCGAAGCGGTGATCACGGTTCCCGCGTACTTCAACGATAGCCAGCGCCAGGCGACCAAGGATGCCGGTCGCATCGCCGGCCTCAACGTGCTTCGTATTATCAACGAGCCGACCGCGGCGGCGCTCGCGTATGGGCTCGACAAGAAAAAGACCGGCACGATCGCCGTGTACGATCTCGGCGGTGGCACCTTCGACGTGTCCGTGCTGGAAATCGGCGACGGCGTGTTCGAAGTGAAGTCGACCAACGGCGATACGTTCCTCGGCGGCGAAGACTTCGACGCCCGAGTCATCGATTACCTCGCCGACGAATTCAAGAAAGAGAACACCATCGATCTCCGCAAGGATCGCCTGGCGTTGCAACGCCTCAAGGAAGCGGCCGAGAAGGCGAAGATCGAGCTCTCGAGCGCAACGCAAACCGAAGTCAATCTGCCGTTCATCACCGCCGATCAGAACGGACCGAAGCACCTCAACATCAAGCTGACCCGCGCCAAACTCGAAGCCCTCGTGGACGACCTTGTCCAGAAGACGATCGAGCCTTGCCGCCTCGCGCTGAAGGACGCCGGCCTCAAGGCCAGCGAGATCGACGAGGTGGTCCTCGTCGGCGGCATGACCCGCATGCCCAAAGTTCAGGACGTGGTGAAGCAGTTCTTCGGCCGCGAGCCGCACAAAGGCGTCAACCCCGACGAAGTGGTCGCCGTCGGCGCCGCCATTCAGGCGGGCGTGCTCAAAGGCGAAGTGAAGGACGTTCTGTTGCTCGACGTCACCCCGCTGTCGCTCGGCATCGAGACTCTGGGTGGCGTGTTCACGCGGCTGATCGAACGAAACACCACGATCCCGACGCGCAAAGGCCAGACCTTCTCCACCGCCGAGGACAATCAAACCGCGGTCACCATTCGCGTCTTCCAGGGCGAGCGCGAGATGGCGGCCGACAACAAATTGCTGGGTCAGTTCGACCTGGTTGGGCTGCCGCCGGCGCCGCGCGGCGTGCCGCAGGTCGAGGTGACCTTCGACATCGACGCCAACGGCATCGTCAACGTCTCGGCCAAGGACAAGGCGACCGGCAAGGAACAGCAGATCCGCATCCAGGCGTCGGGTGGATTGTCCGACGACGACATCAAGAAGATGGTCAAGGATGCCGAGGCCCACGCCGAGGAAGACAAGAAGCGCCGAGAGTCGGTCGATGCGCGCAATCAGGCCGACAACATGGTGCACACGACCGAACGGACGCTGAAAGAGAACGGCGACAAAATCGCGCCCGGCGACAAGACCGAGATTGAGGCCAAGATCAAAGAGGTCAAGGACGTGCTCGATTCGGGCGACGCCGAGAAAATCAAGGCGGCGTCGAACGCGCTTGCTCAAGCCTCGATGAAATTGGGCGAAGCCATGTACAAGGCGCAGCAGTCGGCCGATGCCGGTGGCGGCGCCGCAGGCGGCGGCGATGCCGGCGCCAAGAAGGACGACGTGGTCGACGCCGACTTCGAGGAAGTCGACAAAGACAAGAAGTAGTCGTCGCGCTCGACGGCGGATGGGGCCGCCGACATGGCAAAACAGGACTATTACGAGCTGCTGGGCGTCGCCAAGGACGCCCAGCTTGACGACATCAAGAAGTCGTTTCGCAAACTCGCCATGCAGTATCACCCGGACCGCAATCCGGGCGACAAGGCGGCCGAGAACAAATTCAAGGAAATCAACGAAGCCTATGGCGTGATTTCCGACGAACAGAAGCGCGCCGCCTATGACCGCTTCGGCCATGCCGCCTTCGAGCAAGGCGCCGGCGGCGGTGGCGGATTCGGGTTCGACTTCGGCGGCGGAGTCGCGGACATTTTCAACGAGATGTTCGGCGAGATGATGGGCGGCGGTCGCCGTGGCCGCGCCCAATCGCGCGGCGCCGACGTTCGCTTCAACATGGAGATCTCGCTCGAAGAAGCCTTCGCCGGCAAGAAGGCGAAGATCACCGTGCCGTCATCGATCGCCTGCGAGCCTTGCAAGGGCAGCGGCTCGAAGGGCGGCGCGGCGCCGAAGACCTGCGCAACCTGCCGCGGTGGCGGCAAGGTCAGAAGTCAGCAGGGCTTCTTTACCATTGAGCGCACGTGCCCAACCTGTCACGGCGCCGGCAAGGTGATCACCGATGCTTGCCCCTCGTGCCGAGGTTCGGGGAAGACGCGGAAAGACAAGCAACTCGAGGTCACCGTGCCGCCCGGCGTCGAGGAGGGCACGCGTATTCGCCTCGCCGGCGAAGGCGAGCCGGGCCCGGCCGGAACGTCGCCCGGCGATCTCTACATTTTCCTCGCCGTCCAGCCGCACCGGCTGTTCCAGCGCGATGGCGCCAACTTGTTCATGCGCATGCCGATCGCCATGACCACGGCCGCGCTCGGCGGCGAAGTCGATGTGCCAACCGTCGACGGAAAGCCGTTCACGGTCGACATTCCCAAGGGCTGTCAGAATGGTCACCGCTTCCGGATCAAGAACAAGGGCATGACCGTGCTGCGTTCGACTGCGCGCGGGGATCTCTTCCTCGAAGCCGCGGTCGAAGTGCCGGTCAACCTGACCGACAAGCAGAAAAAGCTGCTGCGCGAATTCGAGCAGGATGGCGAACGCTCGACCTATAGCCCCGAGACGCAGAGCTTCTTCGACCGAATCAAGGAATTCGTCGAAAGCCTGAAAGTGTAGAGCGCTATATTTTTTCCTTCGGTGACGGTCCGACGTAACGCGCCCGCGGCCTGATGAGGGCGGGTGAGCGATATTGCTCCAGCGCATGGCCGATCCAACCTGCCGTGCGCCCCAATGCGAACAAGCAAAGCGGCGCGACACGCGGCAGATCGAACACCCGCGCCGCCAGCGCCAAGGTGAAATCAACCGAAGGCCTCAATCCTGTGTCGCGCCCGACGCGGTCGATCAGGTCGAGGGCGTGGGTGAAAACGCTGCTCTGGCCCGATGACTGCTTCAACGTGGCGATCACCGCCTTCGCCCGCGGATCGCCTTTGGGATAGAGCGGGTGCCCGAAGCCGATCAACGGCAATCCGGCATCGAGATATTCACACACGACTTCGCGGGCGGACTTCCCCTGCTCGAGATCGTCCAACAGTTTTCCGGCGCCGAATGTTGCCCCGCCGTGCTTGGGCCCGGTCAAAGCGCACAGCCCCGCAGCGATCGCGTGATAGAGCGAGGCGCCGGTTGAAGCGGCGCAGCGCACCGTGAAAGCCGACACGTTCAATTCGTGTTCGGCGCATAGCACGAGGCATTGTCGGATCACGTCGCGCGCCGCTTCGGCGTCGCGTTTCCAGCCCCGCGCCAGGCGGCGATGGATCGGCGCTGCCGCGCCATCCCCACCCATCGCCGCGGTCATCAGCGCCAGAATGTGCGCTCCCGTGCGCCAGCGCGCCTCGGGCGTTCGCGCGCGGGCTGAAGAATCGCTGGCAGCGGCTTGAGCCAAGGTTGCGAGGCAGCGCGCGATCGGATCGTCGAGCGCCGCAAAATTTCCGATTCCCGCAGGCTCGTCTTCGAATACACCGAGGTCGGTACAGCCCCACAACAAGGACGCCACCTGCTCGAGGCTTGCCGATTGCGACAGGCGGATGGCGTCGGCGCCGCGATAGTACAAAGCGCCATCGACGATCAGGCACAGCTCGGACTCGAGAACCGGCGGGCCCCACGCAATCGGCGCCACGGTGGCCGCAGATGCCGCGCCGGCCCTGAGCGAGTCGCGCCGGGTTTTGAGCGCGCGAACGTCCTCGGCGGCATAGCGATGGCGCCGCCCACTGTCTTCAGGGGTCGACGCCAGCAGCCCGCGACTCGCATAGGCATAGAGCGTCGCAAGGCTGACACCGAGCTCGTCGGCAGCTTGCTGGGAGGTCAAAAAGGCTTCGGCTCTCGACATATTGATTATGCGAATTAATATTGACGATATATCAAGAGTGCCCAATTTTCCTGTCGAAATCAAGCACTCGGACAGGAGAGGACATTGACAGCGATCGACTGGATGGCGGTGGCCGAGACCTTCTCTCAGCAGGCACGGTTCTGCGCCGCGTCGCCCTCGAGCGTGGCCATCCTCCAGGGATGTGCCGCGGCCCTCGCCGGGCCCCATGTGCTCCGCGACATTCTGATCGAAGCGCATGACCTCACCCGGGCAGCGGCCGTGCCGCTCCGAGTCCTGGGCGCGGTTCACCGCGTGGCGCTCGACGGCCGGGCGCCCGAGCTGGCCCAGCTGCTGCCATCGTGCGGAGGCATCGCCAATGCATCGCGCGTCTGGGCGGCGACCGAAGACGTGCTCAAGACCGAGACCAGGTTTATTGCGAGCTATCTCGCGCGGGCGCCGCAGACCAACGAGGTCGGGCGCTCGGCTGCGCTGCTCGGCGGGTTCCTCACGATTGCCACCGAAACGAAGTTGCCGCTGCGTCTCTTGGAAATTGGCGCCAGCGCGGGGCTCAATCTTTCCTGGGATCGCTACCGCGTCACGACGCCAAGTTTTGTTTGGGGCACACCAGAATCGGGCGTCGATCTGCCGTGCGATTGTACGGGCGCGGCACCGCCGCTCAACGCCGGCGTCAACGTGATCGAGCGCACCGGCTGTGACCTCGCGCCGATCGATCTCGCCAGCACGGAAGATCGGCGACGGATGGAGTCATATATCTGGGCCGATCAGGTCGATCGCCTCGACCGGATGCGTGCGGCCGTCGCGACCGCACGCCGGCTCGGCGTCTTGGTTGACCGCGCCGATGCGCGCGACTGGTTGGCGCGAAAACTGGCAATACCGGCGCCAGGCGCCGCGACTGTCATCTTTCACTCGATCATGTGGCAATACCTGTTGCCCGACACCGCAACAGCCATCGACCGCGCCATCAGGGCGGCCGGTGAGCGGGCAACATCGGATGCACCCATCGCCTGGCTTGCCATGGAGCCGCCCGGTCGCGACCCCGGGATGCCGGAACTGGCTCTCACGCTCTGGCCAGGCGGCGAGCGCCGGGCGCTCGCCCATGCCCATTTCCATGGCGCGTGGGTGAAATGGGCCAATTGAAATCGAGTTCAATGGTGTATGACATGGAATGATGATCGACCTGCGCTCCGACACCGTCACCCGCCCGACGCCCGGCATGCGCGCCGCCATGATGGCGGCCGAGGTGGGCGATGACATCTGGGGCGACGATCCAACCATGCATCGCCTGCTGGCGCGCATGGCGGACATCACCGGCAAAGAAGCGGCATTGTTCTTTCCCTCGGGCACGCAGAGCAATCTCGCTGCCGTGATGTGTCACTGCGAGCGCGGCGACGAGGTCATCCTCGGCCAAAGCGCGCACACGTATATTGCCGAAGCCGGCGGCGTCGCCGTGTTGGGCAGCGTGCACTCGCACGCGATCGAAAACGCCAGCGACGGAACCTTGCCGCTTGAGAAGGTTGCCGCTGCGATCAAGCCGATCGACATTCACAGTCCGCGCACCAGACTCCTTGCGCTCGAGAACACCATCGGCGGCAAGATGTTGCCCGAAAGCTATGTCGAGGCCGCAACGGCCTTGGCACGACAGCACGGCCTTGCCACTCACCTCGATGGCGCAAGACTCTTCAACGCCGCCGTCGCCTCGCAACGCAACGTCAAAGACCTTTGCGCACCCTTCGAGACCGTCTCGATCTGCTTTTCTAAAGGACTCGGCGCGCCGATTGGCACTGTCCTGGTCGGACCCAAGCCGCTGATCGCGCGCGCGCATCACTGGCGCAAGATGCTGGGCGGCGGCATGCGCCAGGTCGGCATTCTCGCCGCGACGTGTTTGTACGCGCTTGACCACCACATCGAGCGCCTTGCCGATGATCATGCCAACGCGGCGGCCTTGGCTGAGGGCCTCCGGCGAATTCCGGCTCTCAAGGTCGATGGGCCGCACACCAATATCGTGATGGTCGACATCCCTCCCGAGCAGTGTCGCGCTCTCGCCGATCGCTTGCGCGCGGCCGGCATTCTTGCCGCCATCCGGCCGAGGACGCGATTTGTCACGCATCTCGATGTGACGCGGGCCGATGTCGATCGCGTCACCTCGGCCATCGCGGGCGCCTTCGCACCCTGACCCGCTTGCCGCGATAGCGGCGCGATGATATCAATCCCTCGCGGGATCAAGCGGTGTCCCGGTCAGGCCCACAGCCCAATCACCGTGCAACCCAACCTTGGGAGTGCATCATGGGCGCCGGCCAACATTTCTATCCAATCTCACGACGACACCTCCTTGCGTCATCCCTTGTGATTGTCACGGGCGTCGACAGTTGCCGCGGCAGCGCGGCCGAACCGAAGTCGATTTTATTTGTTTGCCAATACGGCACCGTGAGGAGCGCAATCGCACGCGAGCTCTTGCGTCGCCGCGTCTCCGAACGAGACCTGCCGTGGATGGTGGCATCGCGCGGCCTGACGCCTGAAGATCACGCGACGCCGGATCTGACGCGCGCGCTCCGGGCCGACCGCATAGAGACCAACCGCGATCCTCTCATTCCTTTGGATGCTGAGAGTCTTTTGGCGGCAGACGTCGTCGTTCTGTTCAATCCGCTCCCCGCTGGCCTTTCACGGCCCGATGCTCTGGATTGGGGCGACACGCCGTCATTTAATGCCGACTACCCGGCCGCCAAAGCGGCGGTCGAGCACCGCATCGAAACACTGATCGACACGCTGATGCGGGAAAAACACTAGGGCGACGAGGGGCGTATCCTATATTGTGCGCCGTCATCGAACCCCTGACACACCTCACAATATGTCGTCATCGCTTCTCAAGATTGGAATTGCCGGATGTGCCGGACGCATGGGCCGCATACTCATGCATGAGGTGCTGGCGACCAAGGAGGCCGAGCTTGTCGCCGGCACCGAGCCGGGCGGCCCGCACCTTGGCGCCGATCTTGGCGTTCTGGCGGGTGGCGGCGCGATTTCGCGCAAGGTCACGAGCGACGCCGCCGAGATGTTCGGGTCTTGCGACGCCGTGATCGACTTCACCATCCCCGCGGCAACGCTGGCGCATGCCAAGCTGGCGGAACGGTCGGGAAAAACTCTGATTGTCGGCACCACCGGCCTCAACGCCGATGTCCAGGCCGCGATCAAGGCGGCCGCGACCAGGGCGCCGATTGTCCAGGCCGCGAACTTCAGTCTCGGTGTCAATGTGCTGCTGGCCATGGCCGAGCAGGCCGCGGCAAAGCTCGGGCCCGACTACGACATCGAGATTGTCGAGATGCACCACCGTCACAAGGTTGACGCACCGTCGGGGACCGCGTTGGCTTTGGGCAACGCGGTGGCCCGCGGGCGCGGCGTGACGCTGTCCGATGTCTGGCGCAAGAGTCGCGACGGCCACACCGGCGCGCGGCCGCGAGGCGAGATCGGCTTTGCGACACTGCGCGGCGGCGACGTGTTCGGCGACCACACCGCGATGTTTGCGGCCGATGGCGAGCGGGTCGAACTCAGTCACAAGGCCTCGTCGCGCTCGAATTTCGCCAAGGGCGCGGTCAAGGCCGCGCTGTGGGCGCGCGGCCGTGCGCCCGGGCTTTATTCCATGCGCGATGTGCTGGGACTGTGAAGCCGGCGGCGATCCACGAGTTTTATCGGCGCCTCGCCGAGCTCAATCCCGAGCCCGCGTCCGAGCTCGAATACGTCAATCCCTACACGCTCCTGGTCGCGGTCGTCCTGTCGGCACAAGCGACCGACGTCGGCGTCAACAAAGCGACCGGGCCTTTGTTCAAGGTCGTCGACAGCCCAGAAAAAATGGTGGCGCTCGGCGAGACCGGGCTGAAGGGTTACATCAAGACCATTGGTCTCTTTAACACCAAGGCCAAGAACGTCATCGCCCTGTCGAAGCTCTTGATCGAGAAGCACGGCAGCAAAGTTCCGCGCGATCGTGAGCTGTTGCAGGAACTTCCCGGCGTTGGCCGCAAGACCGCCAACGTGGTGCTGAATGTCGCATTTGGTGAGCCAACCATCGCTGTCGACACCCACATCTTCCGCGTCGGCAATCGCACCGGTCTCGCCCCGGGCAAGACGCCCTTCGATGTCGAAGAAAAGCTCGAAAAGGCGACACCGGCCGCGTTCAAGCGCCACGCGCATCACTGGCTGATCCTGCATGGCCGCTACATCTGCAAGGCCCGCAAACCCGATTGCTGGCGTTGCGCCGTCGCCGCGTTCTGCAAGTTCAAGCCGAAGACCAAAGCGCCGAAAGCCTAGGTCTTCGCGCCGTCGCGCTCGGTCAGCTCGATCTCGGCGAGCGGCGGATCGGTGCGGTATGGGTCGAGCGCGGGAAATTTGGGCGGCTTCGGTGCCTTGGGCCCGCCCGGCAGCAGCGGCCGCTCGGCAAAGCGACCCTGGCTGATCAATCGGTCGTACATCACGATGACGCCGGCGATCCCGACATTGAGCGCGAAACGCGCCGGGATCTTGATGAAATAATCGCAGCGCTTGAGCATGGCCGGCGACAGCGAGTTGCGTTCCGGCCCCAACACATAGGCGGCCTGGCGCGGATGGTGAAAGCTCGGCAGGTCGATGGCGCCGTCGATCAGCTCGACGCCGACCAGCGCGCAACCCCTTGGCAGGACAAACTCATCAATCGAAGGAAATGCGTAAAAAGGTTGAGTCGCGATGCTGTGCGACGTGTCGGCATTGCGCGCGGCCTTGCGCGTGTAGGTGGCGGCGACGGTAAAGACAAACGCCGCGCCGAAGGAATGCGCCGAGCGAAAGAGGTTGCCGACGTTAAACGGTTTGTTGATCCCCTCGACGCCAATGCCGAAGTAGCCGCGCATCAAGTCGCCGGTCGGTCGGCCCGGACGTTTCATTTCAGCGCCGGCTCGATATCGGTACGGACGAAACCGTCACCCTTGAACAGCAGCGGTTCTCCCGTCGATTTCGCCAAAGCATAGGCAAAACAATCGCCGAAACTCAGCCGGGCGGGATGCCCGCTGTCGCGGCCATAGGCGTGATGCGCCATCCGCGCGCTCTGCACATCATCGGCAGTCACGGGGACAATCTCGATTGTTGATTCCCTGTCAAAAGCATCAAGGCGGTGACTGGCAATTGGATTTCTCCAGCCAACGATGACGGCCGCGGTCTTGAGGACATTCGCCGCCGAAATTTTGACAATCTCCGCGTCAGGGATCGCATCATAATTACCTAAACATTTGATTCAATTACTATTTTAACTCGGCCCGGTCCTTGAAGTGGGCCAGCGACTCGGGGTTGGCGAGGGCTTCGATGTTCTTCACCGGCCGGCCGTGAATAACCTCGCGCACGGCGAGTTCGACAACCTTCCCCGACTTGGTGCGCGGGATTTCGGGCACCTGGACGATCCGTGCCGGCACGTGACGCGGCGTGCAGTTGGCGCGAATCTGCGATTTGATTTTGGTCTGCAGCGCCTCGTCGAGGGCGTGGCCCGCTTTCAGCACCACGAACAGCACGACGCGCACATCGTTGTCCCAATCCTGACCGATGGCGAGGGCCTCAATCACCTCGTCGATGCTTTCCACCTGGCGATAAATCTCGGCCGTGCCGATTCGCACACCGCCAGGGTTCAGTGTCGCGTCCGACCTTCCGAAAATGACAAAGCCGCCCGAGGGCGTTTCCTCGACCCAGTCGCCGTGGGTCCAGACATTGGAAAATTTCTCGAAATAGGCGGCGCGGTATTTCCTGTCCCCGTCGTCGTTCCAGAATCCCGTCGGCATTGACGGAAACGGCGAGGTGCACACCAGCTCGCCCTTCTCGCCCACGATCGCGCGGCCTTGCGCGTCGAAAATCTTCGTCGCCATGCCGAGCGCGGAACATTGAATTTCACCGCGGCGTACCGGCAGTGTCGGCGAGCCGGAGACGAAGCAGCCGAGGATGTCGGTCCCGCCGGCGATCGAAGCCAGGTGAACATCGTCTTTGACGGCCTCGTAAACATAGGCGAACGACTCGGGCGCCAGCGGCGATCCGGTCGAGGTGATGGTCCGAAGCGCCGACAGATCGTGTGTATCCTTCGGTCGCAGATTCAATTTCCTGAGGCCGTCGATATATTTGGCCGACGTGCCGAACAGGCTCATTTTCTCCCGCACGGCGAAATCCCAAAGTACGTTGGCGTTGGGATGAACCGGCGAGCCGTCGAACAGCAGCAACGTCGCCTCGCTGGCGAGCGCCGTCACCAGCCAATTCCACATCATCCAGCCGCAGGTGGTAAAATAGAACACGCGGTCGCCCGGCTTGATGTCGCAGTGATAGCGATGCTCCTTCAGGTGTTGCAGCAGCGAGCCGCCATGGCCATGGACGATGCACTTCGGCACGCCGGTGGTGCCGGACGAGTACATAATGAACAGCGGATGATCGAACGGGACCTGAGCGTACTCGACCCGTCGCGGCGCGAAGCGGGCGATGGCGTCATCCCACCACACGATATTCCGCGCTCCGTTGAGGACTGGCGATCCCGACGGCAGAAACGGCGCGACAATCACTTTGACCAACGATTTCAGACCGGCCGCGATCTCCCTTACCTTGTCCAGGATCGGGATCGTCTTGCCGGCGTATTGATAGCCGTCGACGGCGATCAGCGCCTTGGGCGCGACCTGGCCGAAGCGATCGAGCGCGCCGGCAACGCCAAAGTCCGGTGACGCCGACGTGAAGACCGCGCCCAGCGACGTCACGGCCAACATGGCGATGATCGCTTCGGGGCAGTTCGGCACATACGCCGCGACGCGATCGCCGGGCTGGATGCCATATGATTGCAATGCCTGGGCTAGGCGCGACACGGCGGCGCAAAGTTTTTTGTAGGTGAAGCTCCGCCGCCGACCGTCCTCGGCCATGAACACAATCACTTCGGCGTCGGGGGCCCGCGGCCTCAGCAGGTTCTCGGCGTAATTGAGGGTAGCCTCGGGAAACCACTTGGCGCCGGGCATCTTGTCGAAACGCTCGACCACCACATCGCCCGACTCGCCTCGCACGCCGCAGGAATCCCAGACATGCAACCAGAATTTCTCGGGCTCCCTCAGTGTCCAAGCGTGAAACGCGCGATAGTCATTAAAGCTTGCGCTATACTCTTGACCGAGATCGCGCATCAGGGCGGTGATATTGGCGCCGGAAACGCGCGCCGCCGTCGGGGTCCACAGGATATCTGACATGCTTTCGCCAAAGTGCGCGGAACGCGCTATGGAGAACCATAAATCACCCCCGTTCGCCCGACCATCGCCATGACATCGCCCGCCGCTCTTCCGACCGACAACTTTCGCGGCGCTTTCTGGATGGTGGCGAGCGCGATTGCCTTTTCGATCGGCACCGTGTTGATCAAGATGATCGGCCAAGGCCTGCCGTCGCCGCAGATCGTGTTTTTCCGCTGCTTTTTCGGGCTGGTGCTGATTGTTCCGTTTTTTGTCACCGACGGCTTGCGAGTGTTCCGGACGCCGAGGCCGGATCTTCACATCGTCCGCATTCTGTGCGCCTCGGTCGCCATGCTGTGCGGTTTCTACGCGACAACTCACCTCGAGCTCGCGACCGCGGTGTCGCTCAGCTACACCCGGCCGCTGTTCATGATTCTGCTCGCGGTCATGTTCCTGGGCGAGGTGGTGCGCTGGCGCCGCGGTCTCGCCACCCTGGTCGGTTTTTGCGGCGTCATCATCATGCTCGGGCCCTCAGGAATCGCATTTTCTCTTCCCGCCCTCGCAGGCCTGATGGCGGCGTTGTCGGTGACCGGCGCAATGGCGGTGGTCAAACAACAGGCGGCGATCGACGGCGTCAAAACCATCATGAACTGGTTCGCCGTCGGCACCGTCATCGTCACCGCCATCCCCGCCGCTGCCGTCTGGCAGCCACCGACCACGACGCAATGGATCGAGCTCGCGGCCCTCGGACTGGTTTCGACCGCCGGGCAATATCTGATGTTCCGCGCGCTGGCCATCGGCGAGCTGACGGTGATGAACCCGATCGACTATTTGCAGATCATCATCGGCGCCGCGTGCGGCTATCTGATCTTCGAAGAAGTGCCGACAGTATGGACGCTGCTCGGCGCCGCGGTGATCGTCGGCTCGACGCTTTACATTCTGTTCCGCGAGGCGGCGATCAAGAAACCGCCAATGCCGCTGGTCAAGGACCAGTAAGACCTACGCAATCGAGTCCATGAACTGCGCCATCTTGATGTCGCGCTCGCTGACCCCGCCACAGTCGTGTGTGGCCAGCGTCACGTCGACCCGGTTGTAGACATTGAACCACTCGGGATGGTGGTCCATCTTCTCGGCCATGAGGGCGACTTTGGTCATGAAGGCGAACGCGGCATTGAAGTCCGCGAATTTGAACGAGCGCGTGATAGCGTTCCGGCCGGGCACCTCTTGCCATGCCGACAGGGGGGCCAGCGCCGCGGCGCGTTCCGTGGGATCGAGCTTCTTGACCATGCCGCAGTTTGACCTTGCCGTGCCCGACGCTCAAGTGGCGCGATGACCGACAAGATCGCACCGCCAAGTTTGGACGACCTCGTCGTCATCGCCCATGACGCCATGGCGCTGATCCCGGCGCCGCTCCGCGATTTTGCCAAGGACGTTGTGATCCACGTCACCGAATTTCCCGACGACGAGGTCTGCGCCGAAATGGGTCTCGAAAGCCCGTTCGACATCATGGGTCTCTACCACGGCATCGCGCTCGATGAGAAAATCGTCGAAGCCTCGGGCACGCTGCCGGACCAGGTCTTCCTTTACCGCCGGCCGATCCTCGACTACTGGGCCGAAACCGGCGAGGACCTCCGCCACGTCGTGCGGCACGTCTTGATCCACGAAATCGGCCATCACTTCGGCTATTCCGACGAAGAGATGGAGGCTCTTGAACACCAAGCCGACGCCGAAGAGCAATCACGCGGCCCCGTGTCTTCGTGACCTCGAATTGTGGGGAAACCAGATCCACTTCTTCTGGCGTCACCCTGGCGAACGCCAGGGTAAAAGTCTCTGAGCGAGTCGTTTGCAAGATGGATGCCGGGCCAAGCCCGGCAAATCGGCGGCTGTGTTTCGCGGTCAATACGGATCGATATTAGTTTCGTACAAGCTTTGCCACCCTCCGCCGCAGATCCGGCAATAAACGCCGCTCGAACCAGGGGTTGGCTTTGAGCTAGCCGGTGTTGCGCCAGCTCGGGTGCGGCAGCGCCAGGTGATCAGGAAGAAAGTTGCGCCAGGCTTTCACCGTTTCGGTGAGCGTACCGCGCCGACGGTCACCGAGGTAGCGCACCTGGGCGTACTGGCCGATCAGCAGTGTGAGACCGATGTTGGGCATCAGCGGCAGAATCTTCGGATGCCACTCGGGCGCGCACTCGGGGCGCGGCGGCAGATCGCCGCCCTTGGTATCCTGACCCGGAAAGCAGAAGCCCATTGGCACGATGGCAATCTGACTTTCGTCGTAGAACGTCTCGCGATCGACATCGAGCCACTGGCGCAGTCGATCGCCCGAGCGATCGTTCCACGGAATCCCGGTCTCGTGACCCTTGGTGCCCGGCGCCTGGCCGATGATCAGCAGGCGCGCAGAAGTGCTCGCGCGCAGCACCGGCCGAGGCCCCAAAGAAAGATGCGCCGCGCACAGGGTGCAGCGGCGCACTTTCTTGAGCAGCCGGTCGAGTTTCGATCCGGCGGCGGATGTCACGAAGCGACTACTTCGCCATCGCCTCTTGTAGGTTTCCGCCACGAGCCTGTTCCGGAGTCCAGTCCCAGGGCTGTTGCTTCTTGGGCGCCTGACGGATGACCAGAAACGGCGCCGGTCCCGGCGTCGCGGTCATGAATGCCCAGGTCTTCTTGCCGAACTCGGGGTCCTCGACCTTTAGCTCTTCCTTCGGCAGGTCGATGTAGGGATCGGTCTTATCGCCCTCGCACACCGTGATGTTGCGGACGTGCAGTACTTTTCCAGGGGTGTCCGGGATGGTCATCTTGAAGCGGAACGGATACCAGCCGTCGGCGGGCACCGCCTTCACCGGATTCTTCCATTCGATCTCGTCGATCACTTCAGTGATGGTCGTGCCGTGCGCCTGGAACGGCTTGTCGACCTTGCGCATCTTGTATTCGATGTCCCAGGCCGGATCGAAGGCGGCGCGGGCGTCGGTGACGCCGTCAGGCACCTTCAAACGGAGTCCGATCACTTTGGCGCCTTTGCAGCCATGATTGACGCTCAGAACCAGCGGTTGCGAATAGCCGGCATAGGCTTCCTTGAGATCGAGCCCGTTGTGGGCCGAGGCGGTTGTGACCAGCGCGAACAACGACCCACCGGCAATCAACGTTGTCTTCAGCATGGATGAGGTTCCTTCGGATGTGACCCGGGCACGAGCGTATCCTGACATCCGATAAGTGGCGACGGGAAATTGGTTAACGCGGTCAGGCCGCCGCCAACAGGCGCTCGACATAGCGCGGGACCACGCCGGTCGCCGGCCCGTAATGAGATTCGAGAAACAAGCCGGCCCCGGCCGAGGGTTCGAGGTTCAGCTCGACAGTATGTGCCCGGCCCAAGCGGCGCAACATCGCCACGAATCCGGCGGCCGGATAGACGTTGCCCGATGTGCCGATCGACAGGAACAGGTCGCATTCCGCCAGGGCCCGCTGGATCTCGTCCATGAAGAACGGCGTTTCGCCAAACCACACCACATTGGGTCGCAACCCGCCGGCCCGCCCGCAATTGGCGCAGACATCCGCCGTCGACATGTCGCCCTGCCATGGGACGACGTGGCCGCAGTGATTGCAGCGGGCTTCCGAATGCCGGCCATGCATGTGTAGCACATTGGCCGAGCCGGCGCTTTCGTGAAGGCTGTCGACGTTTTGCGTCACCACCAGCACCGCGCCCGGCCATCCGCGTTCGAGCCGGGCAAGCGCGTCATGGGCGGCGTTGGGCGCGATGTTCATGGTCTGCACGCGCCTGCGCCGCATGTTGTAGAAGCCGTGGACACGCTCCGGGTCGCGGGCGAAGGCCTCGGGCGTCGCGACATCTTCGACCCGCACCTTCGACCAAATTCCGTCCGGATCGCGAAACGTGTCGATGCCGGATTCCTTCGAAATCCCGGCTCCCGTCAGGATGACGATGTTAGCGGTGCGGTCGGGAACGAAAATGTCGGGCAGACTAAAGTTCATGGTCGCTGACTTTGGCTGAAACCTGGCGCATGGTAGCCGTGTTCCTCAACCAGACAAGCGAGGCATCGCCATGGCCTTTCGCGTCCTGTTCGTCTGCACCGGAAACATCTGCCGCTCGCCGACGGCGGCCGAAGTGTTCCGCGCCGCCGTCGCCAAGGCCGGCCTCACACGCCAGATCGACATCGAATCGGCCGGGACTCACGGCTATCACATTGGCGAAGAAGCTGATGCCCGCTCAATTTCATTCGCCGCCCGCCGCGGGGTCGATCTCGCCGCGCACCGGGCGCGCAAGGTCGTTCCGGCGGATTTCACGGCGTTCGATCTCATCCTCGCACTCGACCGCGGACACCTTCAGCATTTGCGGGCTATGCGACGCGACGAGCACCGGGCCGAGGTTCGCCTGCTGCTCGATTATCATCCCGATCAGCGCGGCCGTGACGTGCCTGACCCCTACTATGGCGGCGACATCGATTTCGAGCTGGTTCTCGACCTCAGCGAAGACGCCGCCGAAGGTCTGCTCAACCACGTCAGGGTCAAACTCTCTGCATGACTCTCGCGGCGTGCGTTCGGTCCGTGTTCGGCGTCGATCTCGTTACGGACGAAGCGCTGACGGGCGGCTGCGTCGGTGACGTCAGAAAACTCGGCCTCGCCGATGGACGAACTGTCGTTGCAAAACTTGGCGCGGGCGCGGCGCTGGAAGCGCGCATGTTGCGCGACCTCGCCGCAAGATCGACGCTGCCCGTGCCTGGCGTGCTGTTTGCCGACGACACGCTGCTGTTGATGGGCTTCGTGCCGACGTCCGGTCGCCTTGACGCCGGCGCACAGGCGGATGCCGCCGATCATCTGGCGCGGCTTCATGCGATTACATCGGATCGTTTCGGCTTCGACTACGACACGGTCATTGGCGGCCTGCATCAACCGAATCCGTGGACACCCTCTTGGCGCGATTTTTTCCGCGATCAGCGCCTCCTATTCATGGGCCGTGCGGCCCTCGAGTCTGGTCGATTACCGGCCACGACGTTCAAACGTCTGGAAGCCCTTTGCGCGCGGCTCGATCGCTGGATCGATGGCCGCTCACGGCCGTCGCTGATTCACGGCGACATGTGGACAGGCAATGTCCTCTGTCGCGACCATCGAATCTCTGCCTTCGTCGACCCCGCGATTTACTTCGCCGACGCCGAGATCGAACTGGCGTTCTCGACCTTGTTCGGCACGTTTGAAGAGGCGTTCTTCAGGCGCTATGCCGAGCACCGCCCCATCGCGCCCGGGTTTTTCAAAGAGCGCCGCGACCTTTACAATCTTTATCCCCTGCTGGTTCACGTCCGTTTGTTCGGCGGCAGCTATGTGGCCCAGGTGGAGCAGATTCTCCGGCGATTTATTTGAGCGTGTTCTCGCCCGCCATCCATGCCGACACGCGGCTGATCTTGCCGTCGGTGAACTGAAGGATGGTAACGTTGTCGATTTCCTCGGTGCGGTCGTCCATGAACGTGCGTCGTACGGTTAGGCGAACGGCGAGGCGCTGATTGTCGGCGTCCGCCATGAACTTGAAGTCGCCGTGCCAGGACGTCTTCACCATGTCCTTGCGGCGCTCGTAGGTCTCGCGCACCTCGGCGAAATTTTTGCGGAATACTTTGTGGGTGGCCACTTCCATCACGCAGGCGGGGTGCATGTGTGCCATGATGGTTTCGACATCGAATCTGTCGACCGCGGCGAAGTACGAAACCGCGACGTCGATCATTTTCTGTGTGCGCGATTCGGTCATGGCGAGGGGTCCAGGGGGTATTCCTGCAGCACAGTATAAGCCGAGCCGCCATTGCCCATCTCGCTTTCGAACAGAACGAAATAGTCGACTTCGAACGGGCCGGCGCGAAACAGGCCGTAGCCTTCGATGAACGATTGAATGTGCTCGGCCGGCGCCTGGGTGAAGCGCGCCAGCGTCACGTGCGGCACGAACTTGCGTTGTTCCGGCGGTTGGCCGGCGCGGACCACGGCCGCGTCAACGCGTCCGCGCAACAGATTGAGCGATTCACTCTTGTCGACGCCCGCCCACAGCGCGCGGGTTTTGTGACCCTGTCCGAAGGCATCGACGCCTTTCAGCGTGAGTGAAAATCGCGGCGCGCGGACGCGCAACAGCTCGTGGTGGAGATCCTCGGCATCCATTTCATCGACTTCGCCAATGAATCGAAGGGTGATGTGAAAATTCTCGGGCTCGACCCAGCGGGCCCCCGGCATGCTGCCGGTCAAACGATCGAGCTGGTCGACAATTGACTCGGGTATGGCAAGGCCGACAAACAGCCTGATCATGGCCGATCCAGAAACACCGTCAGCACGCCGGTGTAGCCATAAAGCTGGCTGCCGCAGATCTCGCCATTGGCGAAGAAACCCGTCAGTGGAAATGCGCCGAGCGCCGACTTGATCATGCCGACTTCGCCATCCTGATTGCCGAACATGTTTCGACCGCGAGCAACGCAACTGACATAGAGCCCGCCGCGGATTTGTTTGCCGGCGGTGCGCTTCTTGAGATCGTCGAGACTGCGCGCGAAATCCTTCTGGGCGCTGGCCGGATCGCGCCGCACGAACATCACCCGATCGCCGGCATGCATCGCGGCGCCGACAGCGATCATACTGGCGCGCGGATCGATTCCCACCAGGTTTCGCACGGTGTAGGCGCCGGTGTCGGAACCTCCAATCGGCAATGCGACGTGGATATATCCGGCCGTGCGCCTGAGATCGCGGGCCAGCACTTCGCCGATGTCTTCCTTCATCACGTCGAGCGCCGGCCGACGATCGAGCTCGGCGACAATGTTCTGCCGCGCCGAGGTGACGGTGCGGTAGGGGCCGACCGGCAGGCAGCCTTGCGACATGGCGACAGCGACCGGAACATCGCGCGACAGCATCACCCCAGATACGCCGCCCGTGGCGCCAAGGCCGGCCGCAATCTGCGCGGGCTTTTCGGACAGCGGCGTCAAGCCGCCGACAGCAAAGGCGCCGCTCGGCGCCGACTCGACCAAGGTCTTGAGAATGTCTTCGGTGCCGCCGTTGCGCGGATCGGCATGATAGATGCCGAGCACCGGGCCGTTGGCATTTGCCCACGGGCCGGTCGCAACGATTGCGGCGCGCTCGGTATCGAGCAGTGACGACACTTGTGACACCGCCATTGGCGCGACGTTGAGGATCAGCACCGAGACCGCGCCGCCCTCATGGATTTCGCCCTCGGTTGTGACGATTCCCATGCCGGCGCAGCCCGACCATTCCGGCACGCCGAGGCGCTCTTTCAAAGTGCCCGCCATGTCGGCGAGATGAGGGCCGAAGGCCTCGGTCGCGTAGATCAGACCAAGAGCCCCAGCCGCGTGCTGGGACGCGAGACGATCGCCGACGACGCGGATCGCCTCGCGCCAATCGTCACCCCGCGCAGCCGCATGGGCGAATGTGCTCACGCGCCGTCGCGTCGCGCCTTGGCGCGTTCGACCAGCTGCTCGACGCTGGGCAGAATTTTCTCGACCACGACCGCGACGCCTTTGGCAGTCGGGTGAATGCGATCGGCCTGGTTGAGCTCGGCGATTCCGGCGACGCCATCGAGGAAGAACGGATAAAAAATCGCCCCCGACTCTTTGGCGATGCGGCCGAACACGCTGTTGAACCGATCGCCATAGTCGCGGCCGAGGTTGGGCGGCGCCAGCATGCCGGCAACCAGCGTCGGAATCCCGTCGCGGCCGATTCGCTCGACAATGCCGCGCAGGCTCTTTTCGGTTTGGACCGGGTTGATGGCGCGAAGGCCGTCGTTGCCGCCCAGCTCGACGATCACCGCATCGGGTTTTTCGCCCAAGGCCCAGTCGATGCGGCTCAGGCCGCCGGTCGTGGTCTCGCCCGAAACACCGCTTTGGATCACCTTTACATCATGGCCTCTGGCCTTGAGCGCGCGCTCCAGCTGGGCGGGGAAGGCGTCGGCAAGGTCATCCAGGCCATATCCGGCCGTCAAACTGTCGCCAAAGGCGAGAATGCGAATCGGCTCTGCCGCCAGAATGGAGCCCGGTGATGTAACAGAAAGTAACAATCCGACAGGCAGAAATGCGCGTACCAAACGCTGGCGCGGGACTGACAATCGTAAAATGCTCATGGTAATCAGGGCCCGTTCAAACACCGGCTTCAACCACATCATCCCTTAATTCCGACCGTATCGCAGCTCAAATGCAAGTGAACGCCACCACCACGTCGGCCGCAATGTCATTGACCGACGTTCACCTGACCTTGGCCGGGCCCGCGGGGCCGGTCAACATCCTGCGCGGCGTCTCACTTGAGGTGGCGCAAGGCGCCGCGATTGGCGTGGTCGGGCCGTCAGGCTCGGGCAAGACCACGATGATCATGCTGGTGGCGGGTCTCGAGCGCGTCAGCTCGGGCACCATCAAGGTCGCGGGCGTCGACTACGGCACGCTGGACGAAGACGGTCTCGCGCTGTTCCGGCGTGACAACGTCGGCATCGTCTTTCAATCGTTCCACTTGATCCCGACCATGTCGGCGCTCGAGAATGTCGCGGTGCCGCTTGAGTTCGCCGGTCGCACCGACGCCTTCGATCGCGCCGAGGCGCAGTTGAAGCGGGTTGGCCTCGGCCATCGTATCGACCATTACCCGGGGCAGCTTTCCGGCGGCGAACAGCAGCGCGTCGCCTTGGCCCGCGCCTTCGCGGTCGAGCCCAAGATTCTCCTGGCGGATGAGCCGACCGGAAACCTTGATGGCGCCACCGGTCAGCAGATTGTCGATCTGCTGTTTGACCTGCACGACCATCACAACACGACGCTGGTGCTGATCACCCACGATCACAAGCTGGCGTCAAAGTGCGATCGCATCGTTCGCATCGCCGACGGGCTGATTGCGGGCGAAGGCCTCGCCAAGGCGGCCGAATGACCGCGCGGATCGATTGGCCGTTGGCGTCGCGCTTCGCTTTGCGCGAACTGCGCAGCGGTTTTTCCGGCTTTCGTATCTTTCTCGCCTGTCTTGCTTTGGGCGTGGCCGCCATCGCCGGCGCCGGTTCGCTCAACTATTCAGTTCAGGCCGGCATCGATGCCGATGCGCAACCTCTTCTCGGCGGCGATCTTCAGGTCAGGCTCGGCTATCGCCCCGCCAATGACGACGAACTGGCGGCGTTGACGGCGGCAGGCGATGTTTCGCACATCGTCCAATTGCGATCGATGGCCCGCTCCGAACGCGCCGACGGTACTGTTCGTGACCGGACGCTGATCGAACTCAAGGCGGTCGACGAGGCCTATCCCCTCTACGGAACCCTCGACCTCGAACAAACGGCGCCCCTCAACGAACTTCTGGCCTTTCGCGACGGCCGCTGGGGCGGCGTGATCGACGCACCGCTGCTGGCGCGCCTTGGCGTCGGTGTGGGCGATGTCATCAAGATTGGTGAAGCCGCGATCGAAGTCCGCGACGTGATCAAGAAAGAGCCCGATCGCGTCGTCAGCTTTGCCACCGCCGGGCCGCGGGTGATGATCGCGACCAGCGCCCTGCCGGCGACAGATCTGGTTCAGGCCGGCAGTCTGATCGAGCGCATCTACAACATCCGGATTCCCGGCAAAGGCAAAGCGGCCGCGGCCGAACAGCGACTGAAGGATGGGTTCCCCGACGCCGGCTGGCGCATTCGTGGCCTTAATCGCGCTGCGCAAGGCCTCGACATGTTCCTCGACAACGTCACACTGTTCCTGACGCTGGTCGGGATGACGGCGCTGTTGACCGGCGGCATCGGTGTCGCCAATGCGGTTCGCGCCTACATGATGGGCCGAATCAGGACGATCGCGACCCTCAAATGTCTCGGCGCTCCGGCCGAACTGATTTTCAGGGTCTATGTGATTCAGGTTGGGCTGCTCAGTATCGCCGGTATCGCCCTTGGGCTGTTGGTCGGCGCGGGAATTCCGCTCGCCGCCGCCCGCGGCATCGGCGACATGTTGCCGGTCAAGGTTCAGTTCGGGATCTATGCCGACCCCCTGATCGCCGCCACCATTTACGGCGTGCTGACGGCCGCGGTGTTTGCGTTGTGGCCGCTGGCGCGCGCGCGCGATATTCCGCCGGTGGCGCTGTTCCGTAACTTGATTGCCGAGATTTCAGCGCGGCCGCGCATCAAGTACCTCGTCGCTCTCGCGGTCATGGCGCTTGCTCTCGCCGCCTACACCGTGCTGAGCGCGCCGCAGCCACGCTATGCGCTGATGTTTGTGGTCGGCGCGGCGTTGTCGATGGCGCTGTTCCGCGCCGCGGCCGAAGCGGTGATGAACTTCGCCCGGCGCCTGACCGGGAGTCGCGGCGGCGCAACGTCGGGGCGACCGTCGCTGCGTCTCGCTTTGGCCAATCTTTACCGGCCGGGCGCGCCGACGGCATCCGTTGTGCTGTCGCTTGGGCTCGGATTGTCGGTGTTGGTGGCGATTGCCCTGACCGAGAACAATCTCAACAATCGGATCAAGGAAGGACTGCCCAACGACGCGCCCAGCATGTTCTTCGTCGATATCCAGCCGGCGCAGGAGGCCGAGTTCAAGACGATGGTCGCCGACATACCGGGTGTTACCGGCGTGCGGACCGCGTCGATGATCCGGGGGCGAATCACCAAGGTCAACGGCGTCCCGGTGGACCAGGTCACGATCGTTCCCGACGCCCGCTGGGCCGTCCGGGGCGAGCGTGGTGTCTCGACCGCGGCGACGGCGCCCGATGGCGCCAAGATCGTCAAGGGCGAGTGGTGGGCGGCCGATCACGCCGGCAAGAACCTGGTGTCGCTCGACGTCAGAGTCGCCGAGGGCATGGGCATCGATCTCGGCGCGACGCTCTCGCTCGACATTCTCGGACGGGAAATCACCGCCGAGATCGCCAATCTGCGCGACGTCCGCTGGCAGTCGGGCACCATGAATTTCACGCTGATCTATTCGCCCAACGCACTGGCCGGTGCGCCCGGCATGTATCTCGCGACCGTTAACTCCGCGCCCGGTACCGAGAACGCGATCGAAGACCGGGTGCTCGACCGGATGCCCAATGTGACCGTCGTGCAAGTGCGCGAGGCGGTGAAGATGCTGGAAGATGTTCTGGGGACGCTGAGTGTCGCCGTCAGAATTACGGCGGCGGTCGCCATCATCGCCGGCGCGTTGGTGCTCGCCGGCGCCATTGCCGCCGGTCACAGTCGGCGCATCTACGAGTCGGTCGTGCTCAAAGTGCTGGGTGCGACGCGCGGCAACGTGCTGAGCGCTTTTGTGTTCGAGTACTGCCTGCTCGGGCTCGCCACTGGCGCGATTGCGGTCGGCGTCGGGACGCTCGCCGCCTGGTCGGTGGCCGAGCATGTGATGAAAATCGGTTGGGTGATGAACTATGGCCTCGCCCTTGGCGTGGTGGGGGCCTGCATCGCGGTCACTCTGTCGGCCGGCTTTGCCGGCACCTGGCGGGCCCTGGGCACCAAAGCGGCGCCGCTTCTCCGGAACGAATAACCCCCTGAGTTGTAAAGATTTATCAGGGCGGGTGAGCTGAATTCCCCGATATCCACGTCCGATTTCGGTTGAACTCGCCGTTCGCAGACCCAATATATGCTCTAAATCGGCTGCGAGCCGGTTGCGTTCACCATTAACAGCGAGGAACACACATGGCTTACGACACGGATCGCAGGATGACCGGGCAGATGGGCCCAGGAACCTGGACCCAGGCAGAGGCCGCCGAAATAGATGCCGGCCTCCGGGCTTATATGCTTCGGGTATACAACTACATGGCATCGGGCTTGCTGCTGTCGGGCGTTGTCGCGCTGACAGTCGCAGGCAACGAGTCGATCTCGAGCCTGTTCTATCAGTCGACCCAGCGCGGCTACACCTACACCGGCCTTGGCTGGATCACGGTGTTGGCGCCGATCGGACTGTTGTTCGCCATGAATGGCCGCCGCTCGGCCGGCGCATTGCAGGGCATGTACTGGACATTCGTCGCGCTGATGGGCGTCGGTCTTGCCTCGGCGATGATGATCTACACCGGCGTCAGCGTGGCGCGGACGTTCTTCATCACGGCTGGCTCGTTCGGCGCGCTGAGCCTATTTGGTTACACCACGAAGAAGGACCTCTCGGGCTTTGGCTCGTTCCTGTTCATGGGCCTGATCGGCATCGTGATCGCCGGCGTCGTCAATATCTTCCTAGGCAGCGCCATGGTGCACTTCGTGATCTCGAGCCTGGGCGTGCTGATCTTCGCGGGCCTCACCGCTTTCGACACTCAGCGCATCAAGAACTCCTACTTCGAGGTTGGCGGTAGTGACGTCGAGGAGCACTCGGCGATCATGGGCGCGGTGTCGCTCTATCTCAACTTCATCAACCTGTTCCAGTTCCTGCTGTCGTTCCTCGGGAACCGCGAATAATCAGGCGCGAATAACGGTTCCGCGACAGCGGTCACGACCAAGCCCGGGTCCGGCAACGGACCCGGGTTTTCTTATGATTTGATTTGCGCGGCGTATCGATTGAACAGATCGACGTAGGCCTGACGCTCGGGGTCTGGCTTGCCCTTGAGGTGCTGAAACTTTCGCGCCGAGGAATTGCACCACACCACGCCATCGGAGCGATAACTGTAATCGACCTCGCGATCGTTGAGACAGCCGACGGTTGGTTTGATGACGTGATAGGCGCCCAACATCGCGAGTTGATCAATTCCCCACGCAAGTCTGCCAAACTTGTGGAATCGAGCGATCGTGTTGGCGACCAGTTTGAGATAATCGAGCGACCGCTCCGACATCGAAAACCCGACGACGCTTGCGTTGAATTGGTTCCATGGCTCAATCCGCGCGGGCCGGGCGCGAAAAGCGACATCGGCGCGCTCGAGTCGCTTGAACATCTCGCCCGGCTGGAAATTGATCAGAGCGTCGACATCCATCAACCACGCCGGCCTGCGCTGCGTCGTCATCCATTTCCATAGCCTAATGAAGCGTATGGCGTGATAGTAATTGCGATTGCCATTGGCGTGCTCCCACGACAGGCCGACAGACGCATCCGGTTGTGGCAGCGCGTTGAGGGCCATCTTGGGGTCCCCTCTCGGGTCCATGACGTGAAGGTGCGCGCTGACACCCGGCGCGGCCAATTGCAGTGAAGCCAGCATCGGCCGCGCGAAAACGAGATAGTCCTCGCTGCACGAGAGCCACACAACAGGACCATCGCCTTCGGCCACACGATCGGTCGTGACCGAAGGCAAACCGACGGCAGGATCGTTGTTTGCGATCTGTCCAAAGTGATCCGCACTAAATCTGATCAATGACCAGATCGAGCGGTTGCCTGATTGGTAAAGTTGCAACGCGTGGCGTTCGAGCCGGCTTCCGTCGCCTGCGCAATAAGCGGCCACTGCAACTTGTTCGGCGCTTCCAAGTTCAGTGGCCGCGGCGCCATAGGCTTCAAGCTCGGTAATTGCAAAACGGAACAAGACATCGTCAATCGAATGCGAATGGTACTCCATCAATCCACGTCTGCGTCGATGTCCGAGCTCCTCGTATTGAAGCCGAAAGGCGCCGAGCATGGCGCGGGTCTCGGGCGTGTGACCGGATGCTTTGCGGAGAAGATCGAGGCATCCATCGGGGTCGTTTGACCACGCCGTTTTGACGTATCCAAAGATCGCACCGAATGAAGGTTCTGCGGTCAAAGAACCGAGATAGGCGGCGCGCGCCGTCGCCGTGTCGCCGGCAGCTTCCGCCGCCTGGCCTTGAGCAAGAAGGGCGGCTGCATCGTTGGGCGGAGAACTCATCGGTCGCCGCTCCGATTGGGCGGGAGGGATTGCTTGTCCGACCTGAGACATGGGTGACAGATCGTACCGGAGACATGGGTAACACTTCTCGCCTGATTTGGCAGGAGGGAGGTG
>VGEM01000014.1 GCA_016869315.1 Alphaproteobacteria bacterium
GCGCCGATGACCGCGGTTCCCGAAGGCTTGAAAAGGTTTCACGCCACCTTGCCGAAACCGACCGAGATGCACATCGGCTATCGGCCGAGCTCCTCGGCCATGGGCGAGATTCTTGAGGCGGCGCGGGCGGCGAATTTGCCGATCGCCGACGTTCGCACCGAGGAAGTCGATCTCGAAGACATTTTCCTACAGTTGACGCGCGCGCCGGCGGCATGACGCGGCTTGCGGTCTTCGCGCTGGCGCTTGTCCTTCATGGATGCGCGGCTGCCGTGGCGCCGCCGGGACCGGGCGCGACCGCGCCTGACATCGCGGCCGACTCGTTCGTGACAGCCGACGGCACGCGGCTCGCCATGCGCGCCTGGCTGCCCGACGGCCCGCCGAAGTCCGTCATCGTCGCGCTGCACGGCTTCAACGATTACAGCCGGGCGTTCGATACAGCACCACAGGCGCCCGGCACCGGCAGCTTTCTCGCGGCGCGCGACATCGCCGTTTATGCCTACGACCAACGAAGCTTTGGTCGCAGCGACTATCCGGGTGTGTGGCCGGGTCGCGACGCGCTGGTCGGCGACCTTCGCAACTTCGTCGCGCTCGCCCGCGCCCGGCACCCGGGTGTGCCGGTGTTTGCCCTTGGCGAAAGCATGGGTGGCGCGGTGGTGATGGCGGCCAAGGCCGATCCGGGAGGGCTCGATATCGATGGCGCCATCCTGGTGGCGCCGGCGGTGTGGGCGCGTTCGACCATGCCGGTCTTCTACCGCGCGGCGTTGTGGCTTGGCGCGCGTTTTGCGCCGTCGATGAAACCATCGGGACGGGGGCTGGGACGTCAGGCCAGCGACAATATCGAAATGCTGCGCCAGAACGCACGCGATCCGTTGTTCATCAAGAACACGCGGATCGATGCGATCGCCGGTCTAACAGACTTGATGGACGAAGCGCTTGCGGCGCCTGCAAAGATGTCGGGGCCGGTGTTGTATCTCTATGGCGCCAAGGACGAGATCATTCCCAAGGGCGCGACGCTGGAAGCCATCGACAGCTTTGCCGGCGATCGGGCGACGTTGCGCGTCGCGTATTTCGACACCTCCTGGCACATGATGCTGCGCGATCTCGGTGGCGAGACGCCCCTTGGCGAGGTTGTCGCATTCGTCACTGATCCGCGCGCAACTCTTCCTTCGGGGGTCGACCGCGATGCCCGCGAACGCCTTGCCGCAGCGGTCAGAAAGTGACGATTTCATGCTGGCTCCCGTACGTTGCGCCTCACCGGGCCATGGTCTAATTTCGCGCCTCGACTGCGTTTGCGCCCGTAGCTCAGCTGGATAGAGCGTCGCCCTCCGGAGGCGAAGGTCAGGGGTTCGAATCCCTTCGGGCGCGCCACTATCAGACTCTTCGGTCCGGACTCATGGCACGGCGGCATTCCGGCCATCTCATCGGCTCCGTCGTCTTCTCGGTCGTCCTGCTTGGCCTCATCACATTGGCCATTGGCGGCAGCGAGCCGGCGGTGGCGAGATCCTGATCATCGAGTTCGCGAACTCGATCGGCATTTACGCCTGCCTGTACCTGTTCTTCATCGAGGTGAGTTTTCCAGCCGCTGGCGTGATCGACTCTTTTTTCGCGCGGTACTCGCTGCTGACGATCGTATTCGGAAGTTTGTTCACGATTGCCGACCGTTTCTCGATCACGCCGGGATTTGTCGTTGGCGGCGAGGTAAGGCCGATAACGTTTGCCGAGGGCCTTTACGTTTCGATCGTGACGCTTTCGGCCGTTGGCTATGGCGATATCGTCGCGTCCGGGCCGGCGGTGCGCATGTTGGTGGCGGTCGAGATCTTCTTGGGCGTGATGCTGATTTTGTTTGGGGTGCAGGCCATTCTCTCGACGCCGGCGCGAAAGAAAGACTGAACATTGTGAGGCATGCCGATCGCTGGGCTCCGTCCTTGACTTAACCTGAGACGCACATTCTAAGGGTTGCCACGCCGCACACCCGCTTGGAACTTCAATGACCCGTGTTCTCAGACTTGGCTTTATCGGCGGCGGCCTCAATTCTGCCGTGGGGACGACCCACTTCGTCGCTGCGCAAATGGACGCCCGATTTCGGGTTGAGTCAGGCTGTTTCAGCCGCCATGCCGACGTCAACACGGCGACCGGGCAAAAATGGGGAATCGCCGCCGACCGCGTCTATCCATCGAGCGAGGCGTTTCTAACGGGCGAACGCGGCCGGATCGATGCGGTCGCGGTTTTGACGCCGACCCCCGACCACATCAATGCGATCGTTCCGGCGATTACTGCTGGTCTTCCCGTGATCTGCGAGAAAGCATTAGCAAGTACGATTGCCGACGCACGTATTATTCGTGACACACTCAGTCTCAAGCGGGGCTTTCTGGCGGTGACGTACAACTACACGGGCTACCCCATGCTGCGCGAATTGCGGGCCTTGATTCAGGGTGGTCGTTTCGGCGCGATTGAACAAATCCACGTCGAAATGCCGCAAGAAGGTTTTGCGCGCCTCGACAAAAACGGAAATCCCATCGTCCCGCAGAAATGGCGCCTCAAAGACGGCGACATCCCGACGATTGCTCTGGATCTCGGTGTGCATGTACATAACGTGATCGCATATCTCACGGACGCGAAGCCGCTTGAAATAGCTGCCATGTTTAGCCAACAGGGACAATTTCAAGGAATTGTCGACAACGTGATGTGCATGGCGCGGTATTCGAACGCGATTGAATCGAATATCTGGTTCAGCAAGGCCGCCCTCGGATATCGAAACGGTCTTCGGGTTCGAGTGTTTGGTAAAACAGGCGCGGCTGAATGGTTCCAGATGGAGCCCGAATTCCTGATTTGCCACGACAACAGTGGCCGAACAACCAAGTTGGAACGGGGCGGGATAGAGACCGATACGGCCAATCAGGCACGTTACAATCGATTCAAGTCCGGACATCCATCAGGCTTTCTTGAAGCCTTTGCCAATCTGTATGTCGATACCGCCGGCGCGCTCGACGACTACATCAAGACCGGGCGCCAAGCACGGATCGATCATGTTTTCGGCGTCCACGATGCCATGGAAGGCCTTGCAATGCTTGAGGCCATGAAGCATAGCGCAACCAAGAAAGGCTGGGTGTCGGTTGCGGCCGAGGAAGCCTGATCGAAGGCCGCCAGCTTGCCAGGGCAGGGCGAGACATCCATATTGGCTCTCTCGTCCCCAGCAACTGCCATGCGATTTTCCATTGTCATTCCGGCATTTAACGCCTCGGCGCGGATCGCGAACTGCTTCGAGAGCGTGCGCCGCCAGACATTTCCGGCAGCCGAAGTCGAAGTGCTCTGCGTTGACGATGCGTCGACCGACTCAACTCCGGACGTTGCACGCGAGGCAGGCAAGAGGCTCAATCGTTTTCGGTTGATCTTGTCCCCACGCAAGGGTGGGCCCGGCGCGGCGCGCAACCTTGGGATCAGCGCGGCGTGCGGAGGTTGGTTGTTGTTTCTCGACGCCGACGATGAGCTCATGCCTCACGCGCTTTCGGTCATCGACCGCCTCTCTCGGGAGCGTCCCGAACTTGACTTGATCGCCTTCGATTGGACCTACCAAACCCTGCGCCCCGAACTGAAGAGTAGCGCGCGCAGCGGACGGCGCGATGGCGGCTACTTCGCATCGCGTGACATTTTGATAGAGCGTTACTTGCAGCACCGCATGGACGGCTCGTCGATCTTCAACGCATATCGTCGCGATCTTTTCGCCGATTCCAGACTTCGCTTTGCCGAAGGCCTGCATGAGGATGTCGACTTCGCTTTTCGCGCATATGCGCAATCATGCCGGCAAACCTATGAGCCGAGCGTGCTGTATCTCAAGGACAATCACGCGGGTTCAATCGTCAACCAGATTTCCGAACGACACTTGGATGGATACATCAGGGCGTGGAGCGCAATTGGCGACGACGTCAAGTCACAGCCGAACCTTGGGTCGCGCGATCTTCGTGAGGCCTACAGATGGGGAACCGTCGGCGCAGTTGCAACGCGGGTTCGCGAAATCGTGCGCCATGAATCGGATGCGCGTCGTCGCGCTGCGTTGTTCGCCCATCTCTACAAGGCGGCGCAAAGTAAATTCGACACTTTGGATCTCGGATTGGCATCCAACTCAGCCAAGACGACCTACCACATGATCGCCGCGCAGTTCTTGTCAGTGATGGCGAATGCGACGCTCGAACTGCCGCACGGCGAAGCGCAGATCACGAATTTTGTCGAAGGTCTAGCGGGCAAGTCGTGGAGTTGCCAGGATCTCCATCATTCGATCTTTCTCGCCCCGGATCAGGTGCGGACGTGCTGCAAGCGCTTCTTTGTCGGAGGCGAGATACGGGGCGATGTCGCGCTGTTCGATGTCCCAAAGGAGCCGTCGCGCGCGATCGAACCCGAGCAGATTTTGAAAGCTAAGCAGGCGCTCCATCAGGCGATTAACTCTGGCGAGCCGACCGGTTGCGACGGTTGCCCCTTCCTTGAATTCAAGGATTGGTCGCCCCTGAACCGGCTCGACCTAACTTATCTTTCCATGGAGCATCATTCGATTTGCAACATGCGCTGCACTTATTGCAGCGACACTTATTTTGGCGGCGCCCAACCGAACTACGACGTTTCTGGTACGGTTGATCGGCTGGTCGCAGAGGGTGCCCTCGAACGTTGCTCGATCGTCGTCTGGGGTGGTGGCGATCCGGTCGCCGCGAAGAATTTTGGGCCACTGCTCAAGAAGGTGGCGGCAGGCGCGACCTCGGCGCGTCAACGTGTCCTGACAAATGCCGTCAAATATTCAGCCGTGCTTGAGGACATGCTTGTCGACGGCCGCGCTCACGTTGTGACGAGCGTCGACGCCGGCACCGAAGCCACGTTTCAAGCCGTCCGCGGTGTCGCGGGATTGGATCGCGTGCTCGGTCATATCGCAAGGTATTCGAAAGCGGGGCAAGTATCGATCAAGTACATTTTTACAAGCGACAACGCTTCGGATCATGACGTCCGAGGGTTTGTCGCGCTTCTTGCCGCACACAAGTTGCTGGGGTGCGATGTGCAGATCAGCAGCGACTTCAAGCAGGAGTTCATTGCGCGCGAAGCGGCTCTGGCCATGACGACAATGTATGCGCTGCTCCGTCGCGCCGGCTGCGAGTCCGTGATTTTCGACGAGCTGCTGCGCGCGCGCCTGACACGTGTTCTCGCCGAAGAGGGCGACGCTCTTGTGGCTGCGGCGCACCGAGCGGTTGGATTTGAGTTCATCGCTTCTCCAGCGACATTGCCTCGTGTCGTCATCTGGGGGGCGGGACAACAGGCGCGGTATCTAGTTCGAGAAACGCTATTTTTTAAGACCGCCGCAGTGAAACACTTCGTCGATTCGACGCCTTCAAAAATCGGCACGATGTATCTTGGTTGCGAGGTCAAGGATCCGGTCGTTCTCCGCGATAGCGAGGATCCTGTCTTGATCGCGGCGGTCCAGGGTTATCCGCTGGTCTTGGAACAGTTCAATCGGCTGGGCCTTGAGCCCAAGCGACTGATCCGAGATCTCGTCATCTAGATCCTATCATTGCAAGTTCGGGACACCGTGACGGTTCAAGCCAAGAAACGCGTTTTGATCGCTGGCGGAAGCCACTCCGAGATTCCATTGATTCGCGCGGCTCGCGCCCTGGGCTTCCATACAATCTCGAGCGGCAATCGGGCGACTGACATTGGACACGCGTATGCCGACGAGACGAAGCTCGTCGACTATTCGGATCGCCGCGCGGTGGCTCGGCTCGCCGCCGAGTTGAATGTCCAGGCGATTTGCCCGGGGTGCAACGATTTCGCGGCGCTTTCGGCATCACATGCCGCCTCCGAGCTCGGGCTTTGTGGCCATGATCCGATCGCTGTGGCGGAGATCATCCATCATAAGGACAGGTTTCGGAATTTTTCGCGCCAACATGGGCTTCCGAGCCCTCACGCCGAGGGCTTTGATGCGCCGCGCGACGCACGCGCGGCGCTGCCTGGTTTCAGGCTCCCGGTGATCATCAAGCCGATCGATATGTCGGGCGGAAAAGGCATCTCGGTCGCGGCCAACGCCGACACCTATGCGGTCGCGATCAACATTGCTTTTAAAGAGTCGCGCGCCAAGCGGATTGTGGTCGAGGAATATGTTGAAGGCACGCGGCACGGCATGTCGGCGTTTCTTCGCGACGGACAAGTCGTATTCAGTTTCGTCGACGACGAACACTACTTTCTCAACCCATATCTTGTAGCCGCCACGTCGGCGCCTGGGACCGTGCCCTCATCGGCGATACGCCGGTTGCACGTCGTATCCGAAGCCATTGCGCGGTCGCTATCGCTCACAACCGGGATATTCCACATCCAGTTCATCCTGCGTGAACTGGAGCCCGTGATTGTCGAGATCTGTCGCCGTCCGCCGGGAGACATGTACATTGAGTGGGTCAAGCACGCGACCGGCGTCGACTACCCTGCGTATTTGATCAGGGCCTTCGCCGGTATGGATTGCGGCGATCTTGTCGCAACGCCACCCACCGGATTTTCGGCTCGCCATTGTATCATGGCGCGTCGTGCGGGCATTGTCCGCGACGTCGTCATTGACCAGTCGGTGCGGCCGAACATTATCGATCAACTGATGTGGTGGAAGCCGGGCCAGGCTATCGAAAACGCAATGACCCAGAAGTTTGGCATTGTTTTTCTCTCATTCGGGTCGGCTGAAGAAATGCGATCTAAGATGGCAAAGATGAATGATCTGATTCGGGTTGACGTCGACGACGTCCCGGCGTGAAGGCCGGACGCGATGGGCGCTGCGACATCCGACACCGGCAACCAGTCCGCCGTATCGACGGCGATACAGCCCCCCGACCGCGTCCTCGAATACGCCGAGGCGATCGGACGCCTTAAATCGATTTCCGATGTTGAATCTCTTGATGCGCTGCTGGCACGTGCGATCGGTGTTTTCGGCTCGGTCGCGGAAATTTCGCCGGGCTTCTGCGCCTCGCTCTTGAAGCTGTTGCGATTCACGCGGTCAGAAGGGCTTGCGTGGCTGCGTATCGTCGCCGAGCGTTTCGTCAATCCATTGATGAGCTGGGCGCTTGCCACCGACCGGCTGGATCTTGCCGACATGTTGACCGTGACGAGCTATTTCGAATTTGTTCAAGCCGACGAAAGGGAGAGTCACTTTGCGACCGAAGTCGCCAAATGGTCGCGGCCATGGTCGGAGGCAGCGAATCGACATGCCGAGCGGCACCCCATCCGGCTGATGGACGTTAATGGCGTCCGATCAGGCGCGCGATACAAAGTGGCCTTCCTGCTCATGACGGGCGCCGCGCTCGGCCACACGGAAGTCTTGGTTTCGGTTTTGACGGGGTATCGGCGGCAGGCATTCCAGCCATTTGATCCGATTGTGGTTGTGTTCTCTGGGCCGCCGGGCGGCTGGGCACAGGCGCTCGAGGCGGAAGGAATCGAAGTCATCGCGCTGGAACGAAACAGCGCCGACACACGGCTCGGCACGATGGCCACCGCGTTGCGGCGGTGGTGCGCGGACCAACGCGTTGTCGCCCTCGTTCAGGTCTCGGCGGTCACATCGATGCCGTTTCTGTTCAGCCTGCCGGTGGCGCCGGTGCAGATCTGGTGGGCTCTCAAGTACCACGCGTTCGAGCATCCGAAGATCGACGGGTATTTGACCGGCGGCCACGCACAGGGCGGTTTTCGTCAGATCAACGGTCGGACGTGGCGTGTTGGACATCCAGCGTATCGCGATCTGGTCGATCCTGGCGCGCGCGCACGCGCCGCCCCCGTGCGCGCCCAGTTTCCGCCCGATGCCGTTTTGTTGGCTACGGTCGCGCGCGAGGAAAAAATGATGGCAACCGCCTATCTTGGTTCAGTGGCCGCCATCCTGAAGCGCAACCCCAAGGCTCATTTCATCTGGACGGGGCGTGCGCGCGATCCGTCCATCGCCGCCGCATTGTCGGCGCCCGACATCGCGGATCGCGTTCACTTCGCGGGCTGGGTCGACACCCGCTTGCTCGCGCAAGTGCTCGACGTGTTTCTAGACTCGTTTCCAGCGCCGTGTGGCATCACGCTCTATCAGGCCATGGCTGCCGGCAAGCCGGCCGTGCTTTTTGATTCGCACGAGTCGCGTACGGCGGGTTTGGCCGGTATCATTGGATCGCAAATCGAGGGCAGCTACGGCCAACGCGAAGACCAACAACGTGTCAGTGGCATCTTTCGGGGCGCGGGCACAGACCCCATGTTCCTGCTTGCTCGGACAGTCGACGACTATGTCGAACTTGCCACCCGCCTGATCGAAGATGCCGAGTATCGACTGGCGGCTGGGTGCGCCGCGTCGCATTACGCCGATGAATATTTCTCGAATCTGAGGCGTTCGGGAGAGTCCTACGCGCGTTGCATCGATGACATTGTCCGCGAAATCGCCGACCGCCGTGCGGCTGGCGATGTCTGATCCCAAGAACGAATGGCAGATCGTAATGGCCGCGCATGCAGCGGCGCCGAGCGCGACGACCCTGACGCATGCCGCGGCCGCTGTCGCCGCGTTTTCTACCAACGATCTGCCGGGCGATCGGCATTCCGGTGGTGGAACTCGACACGCACGGCGCCGAACGCCGATTGGGGCCGCTTGCAGATACGCTCCGATCCTTATTCAAGTCGGCGCTAGGCACGCCGAGGCGGCAATCGAAGATACCCCACAGTTAGCGAGAGCGACCAAACTTCGCCGAAGGTGGATTCGGCACACGCTGATCGGAATCATCGTGCTCGAAGCGATTGTCGTTGTTGTCTTATTCGCGATCAGTCCTGGCTTGCAGGGTTGGGTTGGCAGAGCATTTCGGGGGATTATGGAATTCATGGGCGTCCGTTGATCGAACTATCGTTTCCACTTGCGGTCCCGACGCTGGCGATCATCACGATCCTGGGCTTTGTTCTCGGTAGTTTTGTCTCGGCCTTGAGCTATCGATTGCCTCGCGGCCAGAGCATCGTAGCTGGCCGGTCAAGGTGCACGTCGTGCTCAACCGTCCTGCGCCCCTCGGATCTTATCCCAGTGATTTCGTGGAGCCTGACCGGTGGGCGTTGCCGGTATTGCGGTACTTCGATTTCGGCTCGATACCCTCTGATTGAAACGGTAACTGCCTGCTTGTTCTTCATGGCCGGTTCAATGGCCGAGACGTCGTCCCACCTCTTGGGCCTGGTTTGTGCCGTTCCGCTCTTGATGACAATTGCGGTTATTGATCTTGAAACTCATCGCGTGCCGAACATCCTCACTCTCTTTTTGGCCGGATTGATGTCGATCTGGCGTGCGATTGTTATCGGCGACGTCAGTGAATTGCCCAGCGCTCTTGTCGTGTCCGGCTTCGTATTCTTGGCGTTTCTTGCCATTAAAAGGGTTGGCGAAGTCGCCGGCGTTGCGCTCATCGGGTCCGGCGATATTAAGCTCTTCGCCGCGGCGGCGATTGGATTGCCGGTATGGCAATTCGTTCTTTTTTGCCTTGGAGTAGGGCTGTTTGCCACGATGTTTGCATTGCTTTGGCGGGCTCTTCGCCATGGCAAGTTTGTTCCATTGGCCCCTTGTTTGGTGCTGGTGTTGTGGCTGGCGATGGTGTTTGACGACGCTCACCGCCTGCTTGGGTAGGCGTATTTCGACGAAGATCCGGGTGCGTCAAGATTGATCATGTTCAAAATCAACTCATCGCCAATGCGACAAGCCGATTCATGGCGTCGAGATCAGCAAAATAATCGGACTGATCGATGATGGTTGGGCCTTTCGATGGCTGAAGACCATATGACACGGTTTCAGCGGGTGAGGCATGGCGTCCAATGACCCTCGCGAATGATTGGCCAAGGACCGCAGCAGTTGCGACTGGGCCAAAAAATGCATGGAAATTTGGCGGCATCAGCTCAATGACGACGCAGTCGCAAGGGGCAAAAATCGTAATTTGCGCCGAAGCGCCGCTGGCACAGACAATGATCGCGGCGTTACCAACCGCGCGAATTTGATTTTCCGCCGACAGCGTCGACAGTTCGACTATGTGAAAGCCTTGTTTACCCAGAGCGTCTTTCACTGCGCCTTCGTTTAGCATGCGCCGCCATTTCGCGGTACCTCGCTCCAGATAAATCTTCAGTCGAGGAGTCGTCGCCGGCCCTAGCAATTTCGAAACTTTCAAACGCAACCACCAATAGGCCTCCGGCCAAATGTTGAGGGATCGGTCGGCGGCGCGAAAAACGGGCGACGAAAAAATCCAGGCGCTCTCAAAAGTCGTAATTTGATCGGAGGGCACCTCAAATCGCCGGTTCGGCCCGAGCCCCACGAGCTCGAGAAATTGGAGATACCGTTCTGGTAGGCCACTAAAGATGGCGACAGGCAAATCTGCGATGTCGGGTATCCGGTCTACAAGTGCGAGACGAAGCAAGTATTGACACACGAAGTGTCCAAAATTTGACGTGCCGCCCAGAAAGATACAGGCGTGCCGGACCGGAGGGCCAAACTTTTCGAGTTGCAATCTGTAGGCCTTGCCCGATCGCTCCCCTTGCAAATACGAACCGAAGGTATTCTTGGGTTCGTAGTCCTTGGCCGTCAGCGATTGAAAAATCACGCGACGGTCGCCGGTGCAAATTGCGCCTTCGGTCGGAATGACATCCGCGTCACGGACCAGGCCGCAAAACGTCTCCGGTCGGATGTAGCGGTATTCAAGCTTATTTGATCCCTCTACAGGACCAATCCCGCGAAGGAAACCGACCCCCTCGCTCTGAGCTGTGAAGCTGAAGAATGGCAGCCCTAGCGTATTGCACCGTCCGCAGGGCCTTGATCTGGCGCTTGTTTTTAGGCCTCGCGCGGGCCCATATCCAAGTGTCATGTGGCTCGATGTTATCGACGTCCGCGCCTTCTACGCCTCGGCCCTTGGCCGGCTGGCGCGGCGGCTGGTCATGCGCCGGCTGCGTGATCTGTGGCCGGATTTGCGCGGATGCCGGGTTCTCGGGCTCGGCTATGCCACGCCTTACCTGATCTCCTTCCGCGAGGACGCCGAACGGGCCCTGGCCGCCATGCCGGGCGGGCAGGGCGTGGCGCGCTGGCCCGACGACGGCCCGGGCCTCGTTTGTCTGTCGGAGGAATCCTCCCTGCCGTTCCCCGACCGCTCGATCGACCGGCTGTTGCTGGTGCACTGCTTGGAGGGTACGCCCGAGCCGCGCCACCTGCTGCGTGAATGCTGGCGCGTGCTGGCCGACGGCGGGCGGTTGATGGTGGTCGTGGCAAACCGGCGTGGCCTGTGGGCGCGCGCCGAGCATTCGCCCTTCGCCCACGGCCGGCCTTACTCCGAAGGGCAGATTTCCCGACTGTTGCGCGACAGCCTGTTTGCGCCGCTCGCCAGCGCGCCGGCGCTCTTCATGCCGCCGTTCTGGTGGCGGCTGTTCGGCGCCTTCGCGGCGGGGCTCGATCGTTTCGGCGCCAGTTGGTTCCCCACCTTCGCCGGCGTCAACATCATCGAGGCCGAGAAGCAGATCTACGCCGTACCGTGGGATGCCGTGCCCGTCCGGGCGCGACGAATGTCCGCCGCCGTGCGACGAATCGTCGCCGGCGACGGTTTCAACCCTTCGTCAGAACGAACACCGCCTGTTCGCTGAACAGGTTGGCGATCCACCCGGTCGGGTCCACCGGCTGCATCCGGTCGGCCGAGCTGATGGCGAAGCCCTGTTCGATCTTCACGTTCATATCGCGGCACAGATCGACAAAGTCGCGCAGCGTGCAGAGGTGGATGTTGGGCGTGTCGTACCAGCGGTCGGGCAGTGTCGGCGTCATCGGCATCTTGCCTTGGGTCAGCACATGCCACCGTATCCGCCAGTAACCGAAGTTCGGAAATGAAACGATCGCCCGCCGGCCGATGCGGAGCAGATCACCCAGCACATCGCGCGGGCTGTGGGTCGCCTGCAGGGTCTGGCTCAGGATGGCGTAATCGAAAGCGCCGTCGGGATAATCCTTGAGATCGGTCTCGAGGTTGCCGTGAATCACCGACAGGCCCTGGCTGACGGCGGCGCGCACTTTGGCCATGGAGAGCTCAAGCCCGCGCGCATCGGCCTGCTTGCTGGCGACCAGGTAGGCCAGCAGCGAGCCGTCGCCGCAGCCGACATCAAGCACGCGGCTGCCGGGCGTCACCAGGTCGCCGATCAACTGCAGATCGACGCGCATGCGGCGTGAGATGTTCATGACGCGCGGCTCATAGCGGGCCGCGCTTCGGCAGGCCGCGCATCTCGGCGCAGCCGTCGAGGAAGCCTTGCAGCGTCTTGTGGAACTCGGGCTCGTCGAGCAGGAACGCGTCGTGGCCCTTATCGCTTTCGATCTCGACAAAGCTGACGTTAGCCGCCGCCGCGTTGAGGGCGCGCACGATGGCGCGGCTTTCCTCGGTTGGGAACAGCCAGTCCGACGTGAACGAGATCAACATGTAGCGAACGTTCGAACCCTTGAAGGCGTTCGCCAGCACACCGCCGTTCTCGGCGGCGAGGTCGAAGTAATCCATCGCCCGGGTGATATAGAGATACGAGTTGGCATCGAAGCGATCGACGAATGATGCCCCTTGATGGCGCAGGTAACTTTCGACCTGGAAGTCGGCGTCAAAGCCATAGGATAGCGCGTCGCGATTTTGCAGCCGGCGTCCGAATTTCTGGTGCAGCGCCTTTTCCGACAGGTAGGTGATGTGTGCCGCCATGCGCGCAACCGCGAGGCCGCGTTTCGGCACGCTGCCTTGTTCCAGGTAGTTGCCGTGCGCCCAGTCGGGGTCGGCCATGATCGCCTGGCGCCCCACTTCGTGAAACGCGATGTTCTGCGCCGAGTGGCGATACGATCCCGCGATCGGCGCCACCGAGTACACACGGTGGGGAAACCTCACCGCCCACTCGAGCGCCTGCATCGCGCCCATCGAACCGCCGATCACGCACAGCAATTTCTCGATGCCGAGATGGTCGAGCAGCTTGGCTTGCGCCAGCACCATGTCGCGGATGGTGATGACCGGAAAACGAAGGCCCCACGCGCGTCCCGTCGTCGGGTTGATCTCCTTCGGCCCGGTCGAGCCCATGCAGCCGCCGAGAACGTTGGCGCAGACGATGAAGTACCGGTTGGTATCGATCACCTTGCCCGGGCCGACGATGTCTTCGCCCCATCCGCGTTTGCCGGTGACGGGGTGAACGCCACAAACGAATTGGTCCATGGTCAACGCATGGCAGACCAGTATGGCGTTCGATTTCGCGGCGTTGAGCGTGCCGTATGTCTGATAGGCAAGGGTGACGGGTGCGAGGCTCTCGCCCGATTGCAGCACCAGCGGCGCGGTCAACGTCACCCTGGGCCCGAAGGCGGGGTCTGACGGGTCGGCCTGATGCACCTTGGGCAGCTCTGCGGTCATGGCGAGGGGTGGGTTTCCGGGGCAGTTCTAGGGCGTTTCCAATTCTGTTGGAATTGGGGAGGCGCCCTGGATTCTGTGTTGGTCGCATTTCCCGCGGCGAACCGGAAGGCCACTTCGCCGGGAAAGGCGCGAGGCCGCAAAACCTTGATTTCCAAGGGTTTGATTTTCCAGGGCGGGACGCCTAGAAACGCGGCTTCTCGCGTGTTTTAGGCCCGGGCATGACCCTTCCGCAACCCCGGCCCGGCGTCATGGACATCCCCATCTACGAAGGCGGCAAGTCCCGCATCGCTGGGGTCAGCCGGGTCATCAAGCTGTCGTCCAACGAAGCCGCATTGGGGCCAAGCCCCAAGGCGGTCGCGGCCTATGCGGAACGGTCGGGCAAACTCCATCGTTATCCGGCCGGCGACTCCGGCGATCTGCTCGCGGCAATCGCCGAGGTCGAGAAGATCGACCCGCGCCAGATCATCTGCGGTCAGGGCTCGGATGAAATTCTTTGCTTCCTGTGCCGGGCTTTCGCCGGTCCCGGCGACGAGGTGATTCACACCGCGCACGCCTTTGCCATCTATCGCATCTATGCGCTGTCGGTTGGCGCGACGCCGGTTGAAGTCCCCGAGCGCGACATCACCACCGATGTCGATGCCATCCTCAAGGCGGTGACGGCGAAGACGAAAATTGTCTTCCTCGCCAATCCCAACAATCCGACCGGCACCTACGTCTCCTGGCGCGAGGTCGAGCGGCTTCGCGCCGGCCTGCGCGCCGATATTTTGCTGGTGCTCGATGCCGCCTATGCCGAGTTCATGGACGCCGCCGACTATGAGAGCGGCATGCGCGCGGCGGCTTCGGCCGACAACATCTTCGTGACGCGGACGTTTTCGAAAATCTATGGTCTCGCCTCGCTTCGCATCGGTTGGGGTTACGGCCATCGCGGCATCATCGATACGCTCGAACGCATTCGCGCGCCGTTCAATGTGTCCGACCCGGCGCAAGCGGCGGCTGTCGCCGCGATCCGCGATCGCGAACATTTGGCCAAGGCGAAGGCGCACAACACCAAGTGGCGCGATGTGATGGTTCAGCGCGTGCGCGGCCTCGGGCTCGAACTGGGGCCGGCCAGCGCCAATTTTCTGCTGCCGAAGTTCGACGGCAAGCATGGGCGCACGGCCGACGCGGCCGACGCGTTCCTGCAGTCCAATGGCATCATCGCGCGGCGCGTCGACGGCTATGGGTTGCCGAACCATCTCCGCATCACCATCGGCGCCGACGATGAGAACGAGGCGGTGTTGAACGCGCTTGCGGAATTCATGGAGGCCCATCGTGGCTGACGCAGTCATGTTCCCGCGCGTGGCCTTTGTCGGTATCGGTTTGATCGGCTCGTCCATGGCCCGCGTCCTGCGGCGCGACAAACTGGCCGGGTCGATTGTCGCCTGCGCGCGGCGCCAGGAGACGCTCGATGCCTGCCTCAAGCTCGGCATCGCCGACGCAGTGACGACCGATCCCGCGGCCGCCGCCGAGAACGCCGACTTGATCGTTATCGCCTCTCCCATCGGCACCAACGGCGATATCGCGCGGGCGATGGCGCCCAAATTGAAACCCGGGGCGATCGTCACCGATGTTGGCTCGGTCAAGCGTGCGGTGATCGACGCGGTGGCGCCGCATGTGCCGAAGGGCGTGCATTTTGTGCCCGGCCATCCCCTGGCGGGCACCGAGCATTCCGGGCCCGAAGCCGGTTTCGCCGAGTTGTTCCAAGGCCGCTGGGCGATTCTCACGCCTCTTATTGGTAGCGATCCGGCGGCGGTCGAGAAAGTCGCCGCGTTCTGGCGCGCGGCCGGCTCGAAACTCGCGACCATGGACCCCGACCATCACGATCGCGTGCTCGCCATCACCTCGCACCTGCCGCACTTGATCGCCTACACCATCGTCGGCACGGCGTCCGATCTGGCCGACGATCTCAAACAGGAAGTGATCCAGTTCTCGGCTTCGGGCTTTCGCGACTTCACCCGCATCGCCGCGTCGGATCCGACCATGTGGCGTGACATTTTCCTCAATAACAAGGACGCCGTGCTCGAAGTGCTGCAGCGCTTCAACGAGGATCTGACGGCGCTGCAAAAGGCTATCCGCCGCGGCGACGGCGACGCCCTGCATGCGTTGTTCGCGCGCACCCGCGCCATCCGCCGCGGCATCATCGACGCCAAGCAGGCGTGATCGCGGCTGGCAGGAATTGACGCCAGATTGTCTCTCCAGGATCGGCGTGGTCTGATACGTCAAACGTCCGTTTCAGGAGAAATATCATGTCAACCGAGTTACATCTGGTCATCGGCAACAAGGCCTATTCGTCGTGGTCGATGCGGCCGTGGATCGCCATGACGGCGAACGGCCTCAAGTTTCGCGAAACGGTGATCTGCCTCGGTCAGGACAACACGGCCAGCGAGATCAAGAAATACTCGGCCAGCGGCAAGGTCCCGTATCTGATTCACGGTGACATACGGGTGTGGGACTCGCTCGCCATTATCGAGTATCTGGCCGAGGCTTTTTACGACAAGCCGTGGTGGCCAACCGACCCTCAGGCGCGGGCGGTGGCGCGGGCCATTTCGGCCGAGATGCATTCGGGTTTTCAGGGCCTTCGCCAGAACATGCCGATGAATGTCCGCCGCTCGCATCCGGGCAAAGGGGCTGTGCCCGAAGCGCTCGCCGATATCGCAAGAATTTCCGCGATCTGGACCGAATGCCGGCAGCGCTTTGGCGCCAAGGGACCGTATTTGTTCGGCACGTTCTGCAATGCCGATGCGATGTATGCGCCGGTTGTGACGCGCTTCAAAACCTACGGCGTCGCACTTGATCCCGTTTGTCGGGCGTATGCCGACGCCATGCTCGACCATCCGGCGCTCAAGCAATGGTACGCCGATGCCGCCAAGGAAAGCTGGGTCGTGGAGAAATACGAACTAGCGTGAGCCGAGCGCCGACCAGTCGATCGGCGGAATCTCCATCAGCGGCAGCGGCCCCGCGCTGAGTTTTCCGTCCTGGATGCTGAGCGACAGATTGATCTCGGACGCGCCGCCATTGGTAGGCTTGCGCGCCATCAGGCCCAGCATGACGCGCGCCGCCGACGCCGCACCGGGCTGAAGAACATCCTGTTCGGTGAGCTTGTCGACGGTCTCCATGAAGTCGGTCAATGTCAGCGCGCCGGCGCCGATGGGTTGCAGCGTCTCGTCGAGGGCGATGGTGGCCGACCCCGAGAGTCCCAGCGGCGGCCACCGTAGTTCGAGACGTTGAAGATTGAGCGTCCCGCCCCGGTTGCGCCACGCATCGAGCGATTTGGATAACGGGCCGGGCGCAATCTCGCCGATCAATTGAGCGTTGATCGTTGCGCGTTCAAGGTCGCGGGCGAATGGGCCAATCGTCATGGATTCCGGCCACCGCACGGATGAGGCGTCAAGCGTCAATTGCCAGGCCGGCTCGGGATCTGGCGCCTCCGTTTCGCCCGGGATCGCCGCCAGGTGAAGTCGTTCGAGGGATGCGAGCGGTGGCGCGTCGACGGCCTCGGCCAATGACGCGGCCTCGATCGTGACGGTGATCGACCGCAGTTGACCGTCGGTCATCAGTTCAGGGCGAACATCTGCCCGGCCGGCCATAACCCAAGCGACGGGCGACAATCGGGCGCCGCCGATCTCATGCCGTCCCGCGAGATCGAGCGTGAAGGCAAGGGGCCGCCATGGCGCCGACCACACGCGCACCGCCTCGGTCCGCCAGCTCCAGGCTGCCGCATTCGCCGGCTGCGACATGCTCCAGTCGGGCAGCGTCAAGGTGACCCGGCTCGGGAAACCGCTGACCAGGATGTCGCCGTGGGTAATCGTGGCGCCCGCTTCACGCTGGCGCGCGATCCATTTCTCGATCTCGCCCTTCAGAAGGAATGACGTCGTGGTCCAGGCGATGCAGTAGACGACAATCAAAATTGCCAGTCCGATGAGCGGCAGACGCATCATCGGCCGTTCGACCAGATATTTGGCGCGTTCGGAAATCTTCATGCCGTCACTCTAGCATGCCCTTGTCAGCGTCGCCGCGATTGGGCCAAGGTCGCATCATGAACCGATACACGCCCGTTCGGCCGCCGGCCGGCGACCCCGATCTTGATCCCGCGCAGACGTGGGTGTTCGGCTATGGCTCGCTGATGTGGCGGCCGGGTTTCGCGCACACGGAAGTGCGCGGCGCGACCCTTGAGGGCTTCCACCGCGACCTCTGCCTGATCTCGATCCACTATCGCGGGACTCGCGATAAACCGGGCCTTGTCTGCGGTCTCAAGCCCGGCGGACAATGTGTCGGGCGCGCCTTTCGGCTCGACGCGGCGACTGAGAGCGAGGCCCTCAAGTATCTCGATGATCGCGAACTCATCACGAAAATCTATATTCCCCGCCACTTGCCCGTCACCCTGGATGATGGCCGCGCCGTGACGGCGAGGGTTTATGTGTCGGACGCCACGCACGAGCAGTATGTCGGCGACTGGACGGACGACACCAAGGCGGCGCACGTCGTGCAAGGCATCGGCAGCGAGGGGCGCAGCCTCGATTACCTCGCCAACATCGCGCGGCACTTGAGCGAACTCGGCATTGCTGACGCCAATATCACGCGGCTCTACGCGCTCGCGAAAACGCTGTCGGCGTAACGATTATTTTTTCAACGCGGCTTCGGCGGCGGCCATACGGCGCTTCAGCTCGGCGTCGGGCGAGGCATCGCCGCCAAACAACAGGCGGCCATAGTTAGCACCCGAGATGTCCCAATTGAGGGCACGGTGCGCCGCGGCCGCAAGCGTGTCGGCATGGGCGCGGTAAACCGGGCTGCCATCGAGCAGTCCGCCGGCGCCGGTGGCCTCAACCAGGCGCAAGGCGGCCCGCTTCGACAGCGTCGCGACATAGGCGCAGTTGCGCTTGATTTTCCCGATATCGAGCGGTGTCAGTGTGCCGTCAACCTGGGCGACGCCGTTCATGAAGGCGATATCGCCGTGATAAAGCGCGGTCGCGGCGTCAAGCTCGGCCGACGCCTCTGCGATTCGCACTTGCAACGTCGGGTGATCGGTCGGCTTGGTCATGTCGAGGGCGGTGCGGCCGGTCATGCTGGCGATAAACGAATCGAGCGTGGCTCGTGCACAGCCCAGCGTCGGTCCTGCCACCGAATATCCGAACACGTCGAGCATCGGCAGCTTGAATGTCCAACCTGTGTTGAGCGCCTGGCCGGGCGAGTTCTTGCTGTTGAGCTCGTGAATGCGTGTCACGCGATGCGCCGCGACCGTGAGATCGTTGACGACGACGTTATTGGAACCGGTCGATCGCAGTCCCGGCGAGTACCAGACATCCTTGATGGTGTATTCGCCGCGCTTCAACAGCACCATGACGAGATCCGGCGGACCCGACGGCTGCGGCACGGGCGACATCAGCGACACCCAGTCGCAGTTGTCGATCCCCGAGCAGTACTGCCACTCGCCGTTGACGATGAACGTGTCGCCGCTCTTGACCGCTTTCGAGCCTGGCTTCGAGGCGAAAGCGGCGGCGACGAGCGCGTTGGGCTTTCCTTCCCACACCTCGCGCTGGGCATCGGGATGATATTTGCCGAGCCACCAATTGTGACTGCCGATGATGCCAGCGACCCAGCCGGTCGAGCCACAGTATTTGGACAGCTCGATCGCGACGTCGGTGTGTGCGCCGAACGGCAATTCGTGTCCGCCCCACCGCGCCGGCATGCAGGCTTTGAGCACGCCCGACGCAACCAGATCGGCCATGGTCTCGGGAGGCACGCGGCGGGCGGCGGCGCCCTGCTCGATGCGCTCGCGAAGCTTTGGGCCCAACGCGGCGGCGCGCTTGACCAATTCGGCAGAGGTGACAGATGACATCTCTAGTTCCTAAATCAAACCTTGGTGCGCGATGCCGAGGGCATGCTTGCCCCACGGCACGCAATTCTGATCCCAGCCCATCGTCATGTGCGCGGTGACACCGCGCAAATCGGCGTGCGCCAGATTGACCAGGTTGTCGTCGGCCAATCCATGAGCGCCTTGCGAGTCGATCAACCGCCCAACTGCGTTCAGGCAAAGCCGGCCGATATAGGCGCAGTCGCGCTGGAACTGCAACAAATAGCCGCGATCGAGCACGCCGTCTTTGCTCGCGGCCGCGCGCAGGGCGGCAATGTGTTTGTCGATCAGCGCCTCGCCCGCGGCGATCTCGGCGCCTGCTTCCGAGGTGCGCATTTGAATGTTCTGGAGCTCCGGAATCTTCGAGCCCATCACGTTGCGGCGCTGTTTCATCCCGGTTGTAAAGCTGTCGTGAGCGGATTGCGCGCAACCGAGTGCCGGTCCGACACCCGTCAGATTGAACACAAGGAACGTATTGAGATTGTACGTCTGACCGGGATTGGCCTTGGCGCCGGGACTGTCGAGGCGGTCGATCACATCGAAACCGATAGTGCGATAATCCGGAATGAAAATATTCTTGGCGACGATGTCGCTCGATCCCGACCCGCGCAGGCCCGACGCATGCCAGTTATCGAGCACGGTGAAATCGCGCTTCGGAATCATCGCGAACTTGCGGGCCATGGGTCCGCCGTCGTTCGGCGTCGGGATGCTGACCATCGCCCAGTCGGCGGCGGCACTGCCGCTCGAGAACGTCCAGCGGCCGGATACGGCATAGCCGCCTGACGCCGGTTTCACGTCGATCTCGCTGTAGCCAAAAGCCGAGCAGCAGATGGCGTCGGGGTTGGCGCCCCACACGTCCTGCTGGGCTTTGGGCTCGAACTTGCCCAGCATCCAATGGTGCGTGCCGATGACCGACACCAGCCATCCGGCGGCGCCGCAGCCCATGGCGATCTCTCTCGACACCGGGACCTGAGCCCCGTAGGCAAGCTCGTGTCCGCCGAGCCGCTTCGGCTGCATCACCTTGAACATCCCAGCCGAGATCAGATCGGCCATGGTCGAGTCGGGCAATCGGCGAAGGTCAAGCGCCTGCTTGCGCCGCGCGGCGAGGCTCGGCGCCAGTGCGCGGGCGCGAGCGATAAATTCGTTTTCGGTTGGTGTGGTTGTCATGGCGGGGGCATCTTGCCCCAGGGCGCTCCAGAACGGGAGCGCAGACCGGCACCTTTCAGCGCCATGTCCACCCTATGAAAGGCTCACGACGTGCTGAGGTGCGCCAAGCCAGGGCCATGAGCTTCCCAGTTCTGGCCATCAAAGGGCTCGATGGTCACCGACTCGAAGGTCGATCGATCGACGCACCGCAAATTGACGCTGAATCCATCCGGATTCGAGCGCGGGACGTAGTACGACTTGATCCCGCAATGTTTGCAAAACAGGTGTTTCGCCGTGCCCGAGTTGAACGTGTATGCGGTCAACGCGTCGCGCGCCGTCAACAGACGAAATCGCGATCCGGCAACGATCAGATGCAGAAATCCGGTCTTGGCGCAAATCGAGCAATTGCAATCCTGGACCGTGACCCGCCGCGGCGCGTCAAACTCAAATTTCTCGGCGCCGCAATGGCAACCGCCGCGATGAACGGCGAGGTCCGTCACGATCAACCCGTGATGGTTTTCTCAAACGTCTTGACATCACCGAGACCCAGGGCGGCGTTGGTCTCGGTCAGCGAGGCCATGCGATCGAGCCACGGGCGCGAATCGCCGGTCTCTTTCAGATGCTTCAGGAATTGCGACACCTGGCGCACCGCGATGCGCGATGTCGTCGAGGGCCAGATCGTCAGCTTGAAGCCGATCTCTTCCAGCTCTTTGGCCGACAGAATTGGCGTCAGGCCGGTCTCGGACATATTGGCCATTTGCGGGCCGATCTTGGCGTCGCAGATTTGACGGAGTTCCTCGATCGACTTTGGCCCGTCAAAGAAAATCATATCGGCGCCGACATCCATGAATGCCCGTGCGCGGGCCATGGCTTCGTCCATGCCGTGGGGGCCGCGTGCATCGGTGCGGGCGATGATCAGCAGGTCCTTGTCCTGACGCGCCGCGATGGCAGCCTTCACTTTGCGGATGGCGACATCGCGCGGCTCGACGAATTTGCCTTCCATGTGACCGCACTTCTTTGGCCACACCTGATCTTCGATCTGAATGCCGGCGACGCCCAAAGCCTCCATGCCCTGCACCGTGCGCTTGACGTTGGCGATGTCACCATAGCCGGTGTCGCAATCGACGATCAGGGGAATGTCGGTCACCATTCGGATGGCGCGGACGGTGTCTTCCAATTCGCCGTATCCGATCAGGCCAATGTCCGGCACGCCGTAGCGCACGCAGGCGGTGCCGTAACCCGTCATGTAGGCGACGTCGAAGCCCGCCTGCTGCGCCAGGAGAATGTCGAGCGGCGTGCCGCCGCCGGGCACGGCGATCATGCCGGGCTTGGCCATCAGCTCGCGCAGCTTCTTGCGGTGTTTGTTCATGGCGTTCTCCTAGGCTGGGCTGACCAGCAATTTTTCCATGGCGGCCCGAAGGCGCGGCGGGATCGGGGTGGGGCGATTTTCGGGGCGCTTGACGAACACGTGGGCGAAGTGACCGTTGGCGGCGCAAGTGTCGTCGCCTTCGACGAAAATACCGACCTCGTATCTGACCGACGAACTGCCGAGCTTCCCGACGCGAAGCCCGGCATCGACAATCTGGGGAAACCTGATCGACTTGTGGAACTCGCAGTGCGTTTCGATGGCGAGGCCGACGATCTCGCCGCGCTCATAATCGAGCCCGCCCTCGCGGATCAGGTATTCGTTAATGACGGTATCGAAGTACGAATAATACTCGGTATTGTTGACGTGCTGATAGACGTCGTTGTCGCGCCACCGGGTCGGGATGCGGAGGAAATGCCGGTACGCCGCGCGCGTTTCGGGGGTCTTTGCCATGGCTGGGTGCTATACCGGCGACAGTCGGACCTCGCAAGCTGCGGCGGACTTTTGGCCCAGGGCATGATAGAAAGCCGTCCTCATCATTGGCGCAGAACATTCGTGCGGCGCGTGCATGCCTGATCTCAGGCCCATTCTCCACATCAACGGCCTGCTACTCACCGGCCTTGCCATCCTGATGCTGATCCCGGCGGCCGTTGAGCTGGCCGCGGGCGACGCCGATTGGTTTGCGTTCTGGGCGTCGGCGGTAACCACCGGTTTCTTCGGCATCGCCCTGATCCTCGCAAATCGCCGGCCCAATCTGGCGCTCGATATCAAGCAAGCCTTCATTCTGACGGGCCTGGCCTGGGTTCTGATGGTTGCGTTCGCGGCGCTGCCATTCAAGTTCACCAAGGTCAGCCTCAGTTATGCCGGCAGTTTCTTCGAGGCGGCGTCAGGGCTGACGACGACCGGCGCCACGGTTCTGACCGGCCTCGACACCATGGATACCGGCATTTTGTTGTGGCGGGGATTGCTTCAACTGCTCGGCGGTCTCGGCATTATCGTGATGGCGATAGCCATATTGCCCTTCCTCCGGGTCGGCGGGATGCAGCTCCTGAGGACTGAGTCATCCGACCGGATGGACAAGGTGTTGCCGCGGGCGCGCCAGATCTCGATTTCTACCGCCACCATCTATCTGGTGTTCGTGTTCATCTGCGGTGTGGTCTATGTGATCGGCGGCATGGATGCCTTCGACGCCATGATCCATGCCATGACCACGGTCTCGACCGGCGGGTTCTCGACGTCGAACGCGTCGCTCTCGACGTGGGCAAGCCCCTTGATCATGTGGAATGCCATCGTGTTCATGGTGCTCGGGTCGCTGCCGTTCATGCTCTATATCAAGGCCCTTCGCGGGAATTGGCGCGACATTTTTGCTGATGAACAGGTGAGGCTGTTTGTCGCGCTGGTGCTCGTGACCGCCGTCGCCATGGCCTGGTGGTTGAACGCCGACGGAAAATTCGGCTTTGGCGAAGGGCTCGTCCACGCGATCTTCAATATCGTTTCGGTAGTCTCGACCACGGGCTTCATGAGCACCGACTACAGCTTATGGGGTACGTTTCCAGTCGCGCTGTTTGTTCTGCTTCTGAGCGTTGGCGGCTGCACGGGGTCGACTGCCGGCGGCATAAAGATGTTGCGCTTTGTGGTGATGTGGCAGTTGGCCCGCACCTACATCCGCACGCTAATCACGCCGCATGGCGTGTTTCAGCAACGCTTCAACGGCCAGCCGGTCCCGCCCGACGTGACGATCTCGGTGGTCGCGTTTATCGGCTTCTACATCGCGGTGCTCTGCGCGTCATCGATCGTCCTGGCATCAATGGGCCTCGACATCATGACCAGCTTTTCCGCTTCGGCCGCTTGTCTTGGCAATGTTGGCCCGGGGCTTGGCGCGATTGTCGGGCCGGCCGGTAATTTCAAAGCGCTGCCCGAAGCGGCGATCTGGGTGTTGTCGGCCGACATGCTGATCGGCCGGCTCGAATTGTTCACGGTGCTGGTATTGTTTACCCGGCACTTCTGGCGATCGTGAGGCGCGGATGTGTCGTTGGATCACTTATGCCGGCCCCGCAGTCTACCTCGAAAAGCTCATCTACGAACCCGAGAACTCGCTGGTTCGACAAAGTTTGTCGGCGCGTCGCGCGCGGACTCCGACCAACGGCGATGGTTCAGGCATCGGCTGGTACGCCGAGCGCAACGTCCCGGGCCTTTATCGCGAGACCCGGCCGGCGTGGAATGATCCAAACCTGCGCAGTCTCGCGCATCAAATCAGCTCACGATTATTTTTCGCCCACGTGCGCGCGTCGACCGGCACGGCGGCTTCGATCGCCAATTGCCACCCGTTTTCTCACGGCAAGTGGATGTTCATGCACAATGGTCAGATCGGCGGATACGAAAAAGTCCGCCGGGCACTGGATGCGATGATCCCGGACGCCGTTTACAATGCGCGCGTCGGCACGACCGACTCGGAGGCGTTCTTTTATTTGCTGTTCGGAAACGGTCTCGAGTCGGACCCGGTCGCGGCGCTTGGGCGTACGGTCAGGCAAGTCGTCGACACCATGGCGCGTCACAAGGTTGATGAGCCGTTTCGTATGACGGCGGCCTTGACCGACGGAACGACGCTGTATGCGCTCCGCTACGCGACCGACCCCGATCCGCCGACGCTGTTCTACGTGCGCGACCAGGAAAAGCTGATGGTCGTGTCGGAACCGCTCGATGCCGACGATGCCAATTGGGCGCCGGTCGAGAACGCGCACGTTTTGGTAGCCCGGGGCGGCGAAACGCCCCGGGTCATCGCTCTTTCGGTCTAGAGCGGTTCCCAGATTGACAGAATGGAAGGTGATTCCCAAGGGTTGGAATTTGTGATTCAAGCTGTGTGCTGGAGTTGGAGGCCAGCACGCATGGC